>NZ_JAQDBC010000026.1:0-37120 GCF_027681725.1 Caecibacter sp. AF58-12pH5A
CCCATGATTGTGGGTGGTAGTACCAAACACTACTATCAATGACGCCCATCTGGGCGCACCCCTTCTTCCAGCACAGCCACCTTGTGGGCGTTGGCGCTGCCCAGATAGACAGCGTTCCAGGAATCCCGGACTTTCGCCGGGTCCTTGAGGACACCCGGATGCTCTAACACACCGCTGGGGCTGGCACCGTTCGCAAAGAAAGAGGCACCATATTCCTCGCAGGCCATGGTCATGCCTACGGCATTCCTTGCCATGGCGATGGGCGAATAACCGACCAGGCCGTCAAAACCAAGGCCCGGAATGTGCAGCACTTCGTCTTTTCGTAGCGGCACCTGGCCATAGGGTTTAATGGCCGGATTTTCGTCGGTGGTCTTGGTGTAGATGTAATAAATCTGGCCGCTTTCATCACGGCAGACAGTCATCTTATCCGGCCTGAGCGGGTACAAGCCCTGCACCCGGCCTAACCTGTCGCGGATGATTTGGGCATAGGCATTGCCCCAGATCAGAAGATGGCTCATGAGGGTTTCCCGGAAAATGAACGACGTCATCTCCGGATTCGGCTCATCGTGAAGAAGATGATAGAGCGGATGGTCATAGACCCGCTCCTTGCCTCCCGGTGTATAGCGGTAGAGCTGCAGCGGCAAGGCTGCCAGGGTTTCTGACAAGATGCGGACACAGGCATATACCGCCGTCGTCTGCATAGCCGTGAATTCATTAACATTTTTACCGCTGGTCGACGGCCCAAAGAGATAGCGGAAATCCGTGCCGATGTAATAGTCTTTCGGCTTATCCCGTGTCTGGAACAGTTTCGATAAGAATGGGATGTGCATAGAAATCTCCTTCCGTTAAAACGAAATAACACCACGTTCATCATAGACGCTGCTGCCTGTTCCGTTACGGATGCAGCGGTCGAGGGCCATGATGCTGGCTACGATGCCGTCGATTTTTTCGACGGATCTTTCTTTGTCCGGCTTAATGTTCCCTGCTGGGTCCTGGCGCATGACGACATTGCCCGCCATCCATTTGAGGACGGGATTGCCGCCGTGGATGATGTTCCCTTCCATCAGCAGCTTGAACAGCTCCTTCGAAGGCGGCGACATGTCTTTGAATCCTTGGCCAAAAGGCACCATGGTAAGGCCCATGTCTTCCAGATTTTGCACCATCTGGGTGGCGTTCCAGCGGTCATAGGCGATTTCCCGTATGTTGTAGGTTTCGCCCAGACGTTCGATGAATTTCTCAATAAATCCGTAGTGGATGACGTTCCCTTCAGTTGTCTGGATGAAGCCCTGCTTCTGCCAGACATCATAAAACACATGGTCGCGCCGGCAGCGCAGTTCCAGCGTGTCTTTTGGCAGCCAGAAGAACGGCAGCAGGATATATTTCTCATCCTCCGTCCGTGGCGGGAAAGCCAGGACCAGGGCCGTGATATCTGAAGTGCTGGATAAGTCCAGGCCGGCATAACACATCCTCCCCCGAAGGGCATCCCGGTCGATGGGAAGATTCCCCTTGTCGTAGACCTGCTCCGGAATCCAGCGGATGCTGGCACTGGTCCAGATGTTCAGACGGAGCTGCTTGAACACATTTTCTTCAGCAGGATTCTCGATGGCGTTCTGATATGCTTCCCGGACGCGGTCGATCTGGATGGTGTGGCCAAGGGAGGGATTCGCTTTGTACCAGTTGGCTTCATCCGTCCAGTCATCCTCTTCTGTAAGTCCATAGACAACAGGATAAAAGGCAGGGTCCTTCTTCCGCCCGGCCATGAGGTCGAGGGCTTTCGTGTGCAGTTCATAACAGATACTGTTCTTATCGTTGCCCGCCGTGGTGATGATGAAGAAGAGCGGCTGCTCCCGGGCATCACCGGACCCTTTCGTCAGGACATCATAAAGATGACGGTTCGGCTGGGCATGGATTTCGTCAAAGACCAGTCCCGAAACATTCAGGCCATGCTTGGTATTATGCGTAATAAACCCATTCGTCACATGGGTCTGATAGTGTTCCATCTCAATAGAAATTGTCTTTTGCAGTGAAAGTTCACTAATTTCAGAAATCACTTCAGATTCACACGCTCTTTGATGATGGTGAATACCCCGTTCAATTATGTTTTGAAATCGTTCTCTCTTTCTAGGATGCACCATATATGGACAAACAAGATTCCATAATTTTTCCAGCTGTCCATACGTCGATACCGTGATGTTGAATCGTGTCTCGATAGAAGCGTTGATGCCCAGGCGAGCCAATAAGGTCTGGCACTCCTGACGCATCCTTCGGCTGACCGAGGAGATAAACATATTTCCCCGGCATTTTGGATCCGCTACACAGCCATCTGTATCAATCAAGCCAGCCAAAAAGGCAGCCCACACGTCAGGACTGCCTTTCCATATTACATCGGGTATGTGTTTGGTATCAGCTTTTGCTTTCTGTCCGAAATGAGTACGAATCCACTCACGCCCGGGGCTTTTCCTTCGCTTCCCAAGGCCGATAATATGATGCTCAATAGGGCCCTGATAACGGTCTTTTCCTTCTTGTTTTTGCCGTGTTGAATACTCGGAACGCAGGGTAGAGCCAATCGATTCCATAAATCGCCTCATCTTTTGTATTACCGGCGGGTCTGGGTTGATGAAGCGAAAATGCGAACAGTCTCCATCTCCTGCCCAGGCGCCAAGCGCCCATGCTTCCAGTTCCGATATGCTATGCTCCCCACTATATTCATACGGCCATCCCAATGCTGGGGCAACCCGGTCTTTCAAAACCAGTGAGTCCGCTTGCTGCCAATCGTACCGGTGCGTCAGATCCTGCCGTCTTCGCCCTGCAAGCATATAGTAAAATGGGTGCTTTTCTGTAACTGTGATTTCCCGATTCTTTGTAGTCCGTATTCGAAGAACCGGGGCCGGTGCTTCTACTCGTACCGACTTCACTTTATCAAACACCATCGTCAGTCCATCAGCAGCAAGAATTTCATCGCCCGCCTTCACATGATCAGCGCGGGTCAGCGTACCATCTTTTCGCTGTAAAATAGTATTGGGAGACAGGCATCCAGTTTCTGCAGACAGTACCTGATAAAAACCCGCATTGCGGTAATTGATGATGCGCTTCCCTGCCGTACGTATCTTGGAGCGGCGCATGAGCGCAGGACTCATTTCGACCATCTGGCGGGCCACATCAAAGACGATGGACGCCTGATTGCGGTCACAAGCGGCGCCATAGACTTCGGCACTTGGCTCATTATCAGCATAAAGAAGATACAGGGCAATGGCTGCTGCCAGCTCCGACTTCCCTTGCTTTTTTGGAATCTCTATATAAGCCGTCAGGAACTGCCGCTTCCCGTTCTCCTTGACGATGCCGAAGAGATCACGCACAATCTGTTCCTGCCACGGCAGGAGCAGGAACGGCTGCCCGGCCCATTTGCCTTTTGTATGACAGAGATTTTCGATGAAGGCAACCGCCCTGTCGGCCTTGTCCTTGTCGTAATGGGAATCCGGCAGCATGAACGCTGACGGCCTATATACAAATGCCAAACCACTCACCCCCTTAGAATCAATTCCATTTCATCGACATCTTTGTCGCCACTTGTTTCTTCCCCAATCATGCGGCTCCGGGCAGATGGCGTCAGGCCGAACTGCTCACAAAACTTCAGCATGATTTTGAGGTTCGTCTGGGCGATAGACACCTGCGGTACCTGTTGCAGGTAGCCGTTCGGCGTCCGCACCATGTCGCCATGCTGGGTAATGAATTCCTCAGCCCCTTTCCAGCGGGCGTAGGCCTGACAGTAGCCGGCAAAGGCGGCACGGTCGATTTCCGTCAGCATCCCCATTTCGGCAAGGACTTTTCCGAGCCGCTTCCATTCTTTCTTGGCGTCCTCTTCCAGCCACTCCGGGCAGCGCGGCAATTTGCCCTTGGGCATCGGTTCTTTCTTATTGAGCGGCCGATGGCCGGGATTGCCTTCCAGCACTTTGAGGGCTGTCGGTTTCGGCTTCCTTCCTCGTACAGCCAATGGCGCTCACCTCCCAATAAAAAAGCCCTTGCGGGCTGTACGATACGTTTAAAAATAGTTATCAATAAATGTTTTTCTTGTCCCCCCCCCACGAAGACATGTATAATAGATTGGTATCACTTCGTCATATTACTATTCTGTCTGGAGGTCACAATGAGAAAACGATTATACTCCATGGATGCTATTCGTGTGCTGGCTATGATTTTAGTTATCATCGTCCATACAAAGCAGTATTTTTTCGCGCCTGCCGCACATTTATCAATATTTGCAATATTAAAAGTCATTGGGACTGTCGGCGTTCCACTTTTTGTTATTTTGACAGGCTACTTAATGTTCGACCGCAATTACGAAGACAATTCCTACTTACAAAAATATCTAGTACGGAATTTTCTTCCTCTAGTTATTGCCTATGAATTCTGGAATATTGCTTGGAATATTTTACGCTATACACACGTAGTAGAAGACCCTCAAAAATGGACCGCGATTCTAAAAGCGGCCCTTTTTATGGGAGATACAATATCCGCCCTGTGGTATCTTCCTATGACTATTGCTCTATACCTAGGTATGCCCATACTGTCCATGGCATTTCATAGAATCACTTTAGCTAGTTATCAAAAGATGTTATGTATTGCTTTACTATTGAGCGGTACTATTATCCCCTCAATCGCCCCCTTAGTTTCTTTATTTGGGCATAATCCTGATATTCATTCAGTGCTAAGAATGAATATATTTGGTGCGTCAGTCTGGGGCGAAAGTGTGTGGATGATCTATCTGCTTTCAGGTTATGCTATTTCTAAAGGGAAATTAAAATGCATCAAAACGCCTGTACTTTTCGTACTGGGAATAATTTTCCCACTTGGCATCATGTATATCATTGAACATTCAGGGCACACTGTGCAACATTATGATTTCATTTTAGTTGTCCTTCTTTCTATATCCACATTTGAAGTGTTAACTAGAGGAGAACAGATCTTACAGCACCATTCCATCCCGCAATCTTTTATCACTGCCATCAGCAAAATTTCCTTTGGCGTTTACATGATGCATATATTCGTAGGCGGCGCAATTTTCCAGATCCTAAAATCGACTGATATGACTACCCCCATTGGAAAGCCTTTCTCTAGTTTTTCTAGCATTATTGCCTATCTGTTATTCATCTCTGCCACTATAATTGGTATTCAAATAATCATCCTCATCATCAAAAAAAATAAATTCATCAGACGTTATGTTTTACTTATGAAATAAGCATCCGTAAAAGCCAGAAAAACTCTAACAAGCTTTTCTGGCTTATTTTTAATTCTTCATGGCCCATTCTCATGTATCTTATTCGATGACTTCCCATTCATCGGCTCCGGGTATCAGCCCAAGACTGCTGCCCGTATCCCACTGTACATGGATGGTTCCGGCATCATCGACGAACTGGACGGTGCCTTCTGTTCCCCTGGGAGGGGCCTGCCTGTCATCCATGGCGATAAGCCGCACCCGCGTCCCTTCCATCCGTTCCCGGCTGTGCCGCAGCCCGGCCCGCAGGACGGACAGGTCGAAACCGAATTTGCGGTAGTCCTGCTCCATGTTCTGGTAGTACCAGTCTTCCGGGATGCCGAACCGCCGGTCTTCGTGCATGATGTACACAAGACCGCTGAGGATGCCGTCATCTGTTTCCACATCCACTTCTTTTTTGTAGTAGAACCGCGGGAAGCCTTCATAGGCATCGAGCCGCCGTTCATCCGCCGGAGAAATGTGCCAGAAAACAACTGGCACGAAGGCATCCGCCTTCTTCTCGATCGTGGCGTAACATCCTGTCAGGGAACCTTTGAAGAGAAGTTCATAGCCCCGGATCCGGCCCGTTCCTGCAAGAACGGCGTCAGGACACCGTCTTGCCATCTGTACTCCACTCATGTTGCTGCCGTAGGCAATATAGATCCTTTGTTTCATCGCTCTCATCCTTTCTGAAGGGAATGCCCTTCTACCACCCCAAGGGCAGCCGAAGCTGCCCGGAAGGCTATCTCCTTCAAGCGGCGGCATTGCGCCATGCGGAATTGCCTGTGAGGTGTTTGAGGAAGTGGAGCCGGCAGGTCTTGAATTCGTCGCCGATGAGCCCGAGGCGGAGCATCCAGCACCGGAAAGCGTATTTCTCATTATCCGTTTCAGTCTTCCGGGCCGAAGCTTTCTTCTGGGCCAGGGCCTGATGGGCGACGGCCAGGCAGAACTGGATGTATGCCTTGATTTCCCCGGCGTGGAGCGTCCCGTTGAAAAGCCGGAACTCGACGGTCCCTTTGGTGAAGGTCGCATGCAGGTTCAGCCCGTGGTAGCGGGTGCTGTTGTAATGATGGTTCCGTCCGTAAGGCGCTTCCTGATACCAGAGGTCGGCGATGCCTTCCAGCGTGTCCGGCTTTCTCCGATTGATGTCCTTCAAGAAGGCCGTGTTTGTCTTCCGGCAGTACCGGCTTTCCCGCGAAGGATTGATCTGGAGGGCGCGGTAAATCATGTCTTCCTTGCTCGCCATGATGTTCACCAGGTTCCGCAGGGTCTTTGCCGTGAACCGTTCGGCCCCGACATGGATGTGGATGCCGCAGGACTTGTTGGCAAAGGCCCCGGCCTTGCGGAGCGTCCGCACCAGTTCCTGCAGCTTCGGAATGTCTTCGTAGGAAAGGATGGGGCTGACCACTTCCGTGCGGTAGCTGGCGGAAGCGTCCATGATTTCGCCGTTCACCTTTTTTTGCGGGATCAGGCTGGAGTCGTTCATGGCTTTCCATTTCCGTCCCCTGTCATCCTTTGCGGTGTAGGTATCGTAGGCTCCGCCTTCATGCCTGCTTTCTGTTCCGAAGAAGCGGGCCATGAGGCTGGCCGCCCGGTTTCTCGTAATCCCTGTCATTTCCATTTCTATTCCAAAGTGCAGTGTTTTCATAATTATCTCTGTCCTTTCTATGTGTGCGTGTGTTCTTTCGGTACACTATATATCACTCTAAAGGCACATAATAGCAAGTCATTTTGAGAATAATTATGAATTAAATTGAGAATTTATGTGTTCTGATTCCGGCGTTCCTTTTGCCTTTCGGCATGGGCGTGAGCTTCCGCTTCTGTGCGGAAAGCGCTCCATCCATTCAGTCCTTTCAGCAGGGCCATGCGTGATTCGTGGCTGGCTTTGGTTCCCATGCCGATGCGAAGGAGCCACATCCGCAGGTAGTATTTTTCATTTTCCGGCTTCCGGGTGACGGGATTGACCCGTTTCGCCTTTTTCGCCGCGCTGACCATGAAGGCCGCCAATTCAATCAAAGCACGGTTCTTTATGGCGTTGTCGGTTACGGCAAAGCAGAATGCCACCGTCTCCACGGTAATCAGGAATCCCCGTCCTTCCTTGCTGTAATTCTGGTAGACCGCAAAGAAGGAAGTCCTGTCTGTCACAGGCTCATCTTTCAGGTCTTCAATCAGCCTGTCCGGCACATGAATGTTTTCCTGTCCCGCGGCTCGGTTCAGCAGGTACTGCTGGGCATGGAGCATGAAGACCAGGTTGCGCATCTGGGTCCCATCCATGCCGTCAGCCGGGATCTTGATTTCCATCATTTCCGGCTCTGTTCCCTGTTCATTTTCTTCATCATGCTGCGATTGTGGTTCCTGTACCGCTTCTGACTGTGGAAGGATACCTTCCCGTTGAAGGAAATCCATCATGGTGGCTTCTGTTTTTTCGTCCTCACATTCAATGTCACCATTACGAAGGATACGGAAGCCCTGCCCTTCAAAAGCGAATGTCGGCGTCCCGGCATAATGAAGTTTTTCATTATGGTTGAAAGGAATCAGCATTCTGGCCAGTTCCTTGCGGTCGTTCATAGTAGTCTGGATTGTCATGGTCTATGTACCTCCTTGTTTTGCTAGTACATATATCACTCTGAACGCCGATAATAGCAAGTCATTTCTGCGTCTTCCTGAAAAAATAAACGATTCCCACCAGTACAAAATACACACAGGGAAGAGCGACGCCGTTGCCCCACATCTTGTACTCCGAGGAATCCCGGTATGGTTCCTTCAGCCATTTGATGATCTGGTTCCGTGTCTTTGGCTTCGTCGTTTTTCCCAAGGCTTTCCGTTGTGTTTCAAAGACTCCGCTCCAGAAACGGATATCTTCTTCAGACGGGTTTCCCGTTTCCAGGTGGCTGCACCACCAGTCCGGGAATCCCTGCAGTCTGGCACATTCCGCCGGCATCAGGCGACGGACACGGGCCTTGCTGTTGATGAGCGGCGGGTCCTTATAATCTGTGGCGACGAGCGACCCCGCCACTTCTTTGTCAGCCCGGGTGAAATGAGAATTCTTGCTGGCGCTGTAGGTCAGTTCTACCACAGCAATGCCTCCCTGATTGCTTCCCGGCATATTCCCGGAACGGTCCACACACCGGCAGGTGTCGCTTTCATAGACATGGTTCCGCATGTTGCGGGTGCCATCCGAAGTCTGGCGCACATCATACGTTTTCCGTTTCTCCTCGTTGCTCCCCTGAAGCACCAGCGGCTGATTATTGCCGCCCGTGCCGTATTGGGCCGTCAGCGAAGGGTTCACGGAAAGAGGCCCTCTGTACCGGGCGTCGGCTCCGTGGTTCTCAAAGACGCTCTCTGGGAGCGTGATGACGATGGGCGGGTGATGGGCTTCTGCCCGCAGGGTGTTCGTCCGTTCTTCCGTCACATCCATACGGATGCCGCCCTGGTCATTCAGGCAAACTGTGCCTGCCGTTCCAGGGCCAGGCGCAAGACGTCCGGCAGCACTCTGCCATGTTCGGAAGCCCTCCGCAGAATACCCTGACAGGCCCTCGGGCTCAAATAGAATCGTTCTGGCACTCTGTCCATCAAAATCTGCGACAAGGTAGATGCGCTTTCTTCGCTGGGGGACGCCCCAATACTGGGCATCGAGGACGCGCCAGGCCACAGAGTACCCGTCGCCCAGGATACATCCGGCAGGCTGCCACTTCGCAGATCCAGCCACTGAAACCGCAGCGTCCCTGATCCGGCAGATTTCTTCAAGTACGGTACGGAAGTCTTCGCCTTTGTTGCTGGAGAAGGCGCCAGGCACGTTCTCCCAGACAATATATCTCGGATATTTTCCATTCGTATCTTCCCTCATTTCCTTTACGATGCGGATGGCCTGGTGGAACAGTACGGACTGCTTCCCCTCAAGTCCTTCCCTTTTACCGGCAATCGACATGTCCGTACAGGGCGAGCCGAAGGTGATGATGTCCACCGGTTCCAGCTCATGGCCGTACAGCGTAGTGATATCACCATAATGTTTCACAGATGGCAGACGCTTCGTCGTCACCCGGATAGGGAACGGCTCGATTTCCGAGTTCCATACTGGAATAATCCCGGCGAGCATCCCGCCCAGTTCGAAGCCACCGCTCCCGGAGAACAGGCTTCCCAGCTTAACCGGCTCCATCAGCAGCCACCTCCGCATAAGGAATCTTCTTCCCGTCACGCAACACAAACACACCTTTGTCCCCGTATTCGTTTATATACCGCTTCACGATGACATCGACGAATTTTTCATCCAGTTCGATGCCATAGCAGACCCGGTCCGTCTGCTGGCAGGCCATGAGTGTGGAGCCGGAACCGAGGAATGGGTCCAGGACAATGCAATGGCTCATGGATGAATTCTGGATAGGATAGGCCATCAGCGCCACCGGCTTCATGGTCGGATGTTCCTTGCTGGATTTCGGACGGTCATATTCCCATATGGTCGTCTGCTTGCGGTCGGAATACCACTGGTGCTTCCCGTTCATCTTCCAGCCGAACAGGCACGGCTCGTGCTGCCACTGGTACGGGCTCCGGCCCAGGACCAGGGCATTTTTCTTCCAGATGCAGCATCCGGACAGGTAAAAGCCGGCATCCTTGAAAGCCTTACGGAAATTCAGGCCCTGCGTATCGGCATGAAACACATAGATGGAAGCATCCGGTTCCATGTTCTGTTCCATGTTTACGAAAGCATTGAACAGGAACTGATAGAACTTATCGTCCGGCATATTGTCGTTCTTGATTTTCCCGGCCGTTTCTTCCACATTCACGTTGTACGGCGGATCCGTCAGTACCAGGTTGGCCTTCTTCCCGTCCATCAGCCTTGCATAGGTTTCCGGCAGGGTGGCATCCCCACAGATGACGCGATGGCCGCCAAGGAGCCAGATGTCACCGGCTTTGGAAAAGGCCGGCTTCTCCATCTCCCCGTCCACATCGAAGTCATCCTCTTTCACTTTTTTGTTGTGGACTTTGGAAAAGAGCTGTTCCACTTCCGGTGCCTCAAAGCCTGTCAGGTCTACATTGAAATCGACGCTCTGCAAATCCACGATGAGGTCAGCCAGGAGCTGTTCGTTCCAGGCCCCTGTGATTTTGTTGAGCGCGATGTTAAGGGCCTTGACCTTGTGTTCATCTTCAATATGGACAACGACACACTGGACTTCTTCATACCCCAGGTCTTTCAGCACATTGAGCCGCTGGTGGCCTCCGATGACTGTCATGTCGTAGTTCACGATGATGGGTTCCACATAACCGAACTCTTTAATGGAGTTCTTGATTTTTTCGTATTCCTTGTCACCTGGCTTCAGCTGCTTCCTGGGATTATACGCCGCAGGTTTCAGCTGCCCGATAGGCAGGGTTTTCCATTCCATATCAGATGTCTTCATGTACCGTTTCCTTTCCGAATGCCGCGGCAACGGCAGCGCCGTACCCATTCAGGTGATGCCAGCGGCAGTAATTCCGTACGCTGTCCCGTGACAGCTTCGTTTTCCGGGCGATGGCCTTGTAGCCCATCCCCTTTTTTCTCATCGCTTCTATCTGCCGACGCTGACAGTCATCCATAAAGCCGGCTCCTTTCTAACAACCAAAAAGCTCCGGGCCGAAAGCCTGGAGCTGCTCAATATTTGTTTCCAAATTTTTTCTTATATCCCCCCTTATGAATTTCGCGTTTTTTCACGTTTGAGGGGGCGGCGGTCATGGGCGGAAGGGCTGCAGAGATTGACACCCCCCCGCCCCACTTGTTTTCAGTACCTGTACTCGATGTCCCGGTCTTCGGTCATCGTCTTATGGTCATGGCAGCTCTTGCACAAAGTCTGCCAGTTCTTTTCGTCCCAGAACAAGTCCGGGTCGCCGCGATGCGGCTTGATATGATCCACGACCGTTGCCGGGACGAGCCGTCCTTTCTTTTTGCATCGGACACACCATGGATGACGATTCAGAAAGAACTTCCTGGCTTTCTGCCACTCTCTCCCGTAGCCGCGCAGCACCGCGTTCTTCCGTTCGCCCTGGCACTGCTGTTCATGTTCGTCACAATATTTTCTCCCATACGGCACCAGCCTTGGGCATCCCGGATACTTGCACGGTGTCTGTGGTCTTCTTGGCATTCGTATCATCTCCGGCATCAAAAAAGGACCGATGGCTTTTAAACCACGGTCCCTCATTCTTTTCTTGCTGATTATACTATACCACGCAGATAGTACTGACATCTAGTGCTGTTTACGTGACACTTACTGACAATTACTGGGAATTTCTATAAGGAGCCTCTAAAAACTCTGTTTTAGAAGCCCAATTTTCTTATTAAATGCCCCCTTCTGCCATCAAAGCCATATACAAAGGGGATCTAGCTTCGTAAAGCCAAGGAGATTAGCAAACTGAACACTCCCCACAGCGACATGAAAGATATATTGCCAAATTTTCAGCTAACATCTCTCGAGAAGTCACTTTGCCGCAAGAAAAATATCGATGTTTTGAGAATTCTGCTCGAGTTTCTTTCGCTCAAGCGTCAGACGGGAATTAATTTGCTCAGGAATATCACATCCATATCTACGGTTCAGGCCTTCAGTAATATATTCCTTCAGTATTTCCTTTTTAGATAAAAACGCATTGCCCAGATCAAAGTCCAAGCTCGACATCATAACGAACCAGCAAATTGGCGAATTGATATCCATTCAGCAAAATAATATTTGCTTTTCCTGCTTTTTCCTTAGCATCATTTGAAAACTCTTTTTCAGAATTAATGACAATAAAGATAGAGTTCTGATATTCTTCCTTATCCTTCATAAGGATTAACTGTTTCACACCATGCAGATCATCTGCATCTGTTCCTTCTTTCTTTTTCGCCTGGATACAGATTCTGGGGAAGATTGCATTCCCTGTATTGATATTGCTGATAGCATCCAGCAAAGAGTTGTTCTGAACCGCAGATAGGACAATATCAATATCGCCCCCATCTTCATGCTGATTCTTGGCGATAACAGCATAACCATTTTTCTCAAACAGCTTTGCAATGATATCTTCAAAGGTATGGGAATCCCACTTCACCATTTGTTTGACTATATCATTTAAATATTCATCTCTTGTCTTTTTTGTTGCAGTATTAAGATGATCAATCAATGAAGTGTTGGGATTAGCAATTGCATCAGGATCTTTTTTAAATAAGCTGATCAAAACGCCCACTGCTTCAATAAAATCATTATTCCAAACATGATTAATGGGCGATTGATAGGCCTTAAATTTTGTAGAAATAATTCTTGCCTCGTTATTTGCATTATATGGACAGCTGAAAAGCGGTCTCACTGTAATGAAATTCCCGAAATCATCCCAACCGTCAGGAATTTTAAAATCATATGGCTTTACACACTTTAAGATGGAAAAGCTACGGCACGGATTATTTTTTTCCTTACGCAGACTGACTTTTGGCACGATAATCAAATCATCAGGTTTGATTTCCAGCATAATACGAAGGTTTCTATAGCGCCTGCTTTTTTCTGAATCTGAACCGTCATTTGTCCAGACCTTGTTCCATGCCTGCAAAAAATCCTTTTCTTCCACATCAATTCGCATGCCATCGGCCCCCCAGCCCTGGTGGAGGCGTCCCTGCAGAATTTCCTGACGCACTTTTTGAAAATCCTCATCATAATTGATTCGAAAAACAAATACACTCATGATAGTTTCTCCTTATCCTCAATCCATATTATCACGATTTTAGAAATGGCCTATATTTTTTAACGCTTCTTCGTGCATCCGGTATACCTGCCGTACATTCAGTTTCAATGTTCCTGCAATCGACGCCCAATCTTTAAAGGCCAAGTAACGTAGCTCCAACACCACCCTTTCCCGATCATTCGGCACCTGACCGATTGTTTTCATAATTTCGGCCTTTAAATCCACTAACCTGTCAATCTCTTCATCCACTTCACGTTCCAGATCCATCATCCGGATAATCGTATCTTCCAAGCGGTGCGGATTGGGAGTACCACTTGGTGGTACCAATCTTAAGGTAGATGTTGCTTTTCTCGCCAGTTGCCGTAGTGCTGATACCTGTTCCAGCTTGCTGTCGATCTGGATATTGATATTCCTTGCCTGTTCCAGGTAGGCTTTCACTTGCATATAATCCATTTCCCCTTTGATTTCTTCGCTCATTTTATTATACCATCCTTTCCCGTATCCGTTATCCCCAGGTCAGCTTTCACCGCCTCGATCAGTGCAGACTGGGTTCCGTCTTTGTGTTCCAAGACTTTCAGGATGCGCTCATCAATCGTGCTCTTGGCTACGATGTGCTGTATGATGACCGTCTTGTCCGTCTGCCCCTGCCGCCAGAGCCGGGCGTTAGTCTGCTGGTACAGCTCCATGCTCCAGGTCAGGCCGAACCAGACCAGGATGGAACCGCCCTGCTGAAGGTTCAGCCCGTGTCCGGCAGAAGCCGGATGGATAAGAGCCACGGGTATCTTTCCCTCGTTCCAGTCGGCGAAATCCTGCGATTCCTTCAACTCCCTGGCTTCCATCCGCTTACGGATGCGGTCTTTATCGTGCTTGAACCAATAGGCCACCAGGACCGGTTTCCCGTTGGCGCTTTCCACCAGGTCTTCCAAGGCATCCAGCTTCCGGTCATGGATGGTCACCACATCCTTGTCATCTGTATAAATGGCGCCGTTCGCCATCTGCGAAAGTTTCAAGGTAAGCGACGCGGCATTGGCGGCTGTAACCTCGCCGCCTGGAAGTTCCAGCACCAGGGATTTCTTCAGTTCATCATACCGTTCCTTTTCTTTCTCGCTCAGGCTGACTTCCTTCGCTACGCTCACCAGCTCCGGCATTTTCAAGTAATCGGTCGCCTTCATGGACACGGTGATGTCGGCAATCTGGTGATAGATGGCTTCTTCCGCTCCCGGCAGGGGTTTGTAGGAATACACCACCATGCCATTGCGCTTATCCGGCTGGAAGTACAGGTTCCGGTACTGGCTGATATATCTCCCCAGCCGCTTTCCCATATCCAGGATGCGGAACTCGGCCCAGAGATCCATCAAACCATTGCCGCTGGGTGTACCTGTAAGCCCGACGATGCGTTTCACCCTGGGACGCAGGGCCTTCATGGCCCGGAACCGCTTCGACTGGTGGTTCTTGAAGCTCGACAGCTCGTCCAGGACGACCATATCGAAATCCAGGCAGCTGTTCTGATACAGCCAGGCTAGGTTCTCCCGGTTCACGATATAGATATCCGCCCCCTGTTGCAAGGCCCGTCTCCGTTCTGACACGCTGCCGACCACGACAGAACAAGTCAAAATTTTCAGGTGATCCCATTTCTGGATTTCTTCCGGCCAAGTATCCCGAGCGACCCGCAATGGCGCTACGACCAGTACATGTTTGATTTCGAAGGAATCGTACATCAAATCGCGGATGGCCGTCAACGTCGTCACTGTCTTGCCAAGTCCCATGTCCAGGAACAGAGCCGTAACCGGATGGGTCTTGATGTAGTCGATGGCATATTTCTGATAATCATGTGACACGAACTTCATCCGGCACTGCCTCCTTCCATAATGTTATCCAGCATCCCGGAAATATCTTCAACAGCATCCAGGACAAACACACGGAACCCGAGTTTCCTTAGCAGCTTATGCCGTTTCTCCTGAAGCAGTCTGGGCTTTCTGCCTCGGGCCTTCACTTCTACAAATGCCATTTTTCCATCAGGGAAAAGGAGCAGACGGTCCGGCATGCCGCTATAGGATGGCGACACGAATTTCAGTGCCATCCCGCCGCACCGTCTGACTTCCGTCACAAGTTTTTGTTCGATTTCTTTTTCACGCATTGCTATCCCCCCTTTATTTAAAGGGTGCAGGTCTAGAAAGTCTTCACCTAAACCTCTTATATAGGTATATATTTTTTATCCCTTATAGGACTTTTTATAGAGAGGTACACCGACCTGCACCTTTACATTTCAGTCTAAGAAATCCTGTCCTTCTTTCAGCCTCAAGCCATAGACAAGGATTCCTTTTTTTGTCTTCCGGCGGATAAATCCAGCTTTTTCCAAATTGCCATAAAAGTCCGATGTGCTTCTGATGTATTCGCCACTTTGCATACAGATGACCCGGTACTGCTGATACAGTTTCCCGGATTTTTCTGTAAATGACGGGTCAATGTCGCAATGTTCTTCAAGGAACTGTCCCAGCCAGTCATTGTCCTCACGGTATTTCTCCACAGCATCCCGCACGGCTTGGGGTTCATCGATTTTGAACCCTTTCCGGATGGCCGATTCAGCCCCTTCGATAATCCATTTCATGATGGCAGGCCCCGCATGCTCGAACAGGTAATCCGAGTAGTTCTTGATATCGCTTTTCCCGGTAATCTTGGCATTAAACGGGATGACAATCAGTCTGCGCCACGTCCCGTCATCATTGGCGGAAACCTTGGGCAGGTAATTGGTGTACAGAACCAGGGTATGGGACGGGACGAAATGGAACGGGTCCTTGTATTTCTTCTCCGCCTCGATAGGGTCAACCGAACAAATCTGCTTGACCATGCCGGTGTTCAGCCGCTGCCCTTCTTCCAGCTCTGACGCGATGATGAGCCGCTTGCCCTTGAGTTCCGCCATTTCCGGTTTCACATTCCGCTTGCAGCTCATGGTCAGGGCATCCGCAGAAATCTTCCCGGAGTAAGTGCCAAGCACCCTGGCGATGGTGTTCCAGAAGGTGGACTTGCCGTTCGCCCCGCCGCCATAGGCGATGATCATCTGTTCGGCATAGACCCTTCCGACAGCCGCCATCCCGACGATTTCCTGTACATAGCTGATGAGTTCCCTGTCATGGCAGAAGAACAGGTCAAGGCTCTCCTGCCAGAGTCCTTCCCCCTTATTACCCGGCGAGCAGGCCGTGATTTTCGTGATGAGGTCGTCCGGGTCATGGGGATGCCCGCCTTTCGTCCCCTTCGTAAGGTCATACGTCGCTTCCGGCGTATTCAGCAGTTCCGGGTCATAGTCCAGCTCGGTGACATCCAGGGCAAGCATCGGTCTGGCGGCATTCTGGGTGTTGACGATGTACCGGTAATTGCGGTATTTCATGACGAATTTTTTGTAGGCATCCGCCCCCAGCAGCGCATAGAGCAGGCTGAGTTTTTTCTCTGGTACCTGGTTTGCCAGGGCCTTTCCCCTGTCTCTGACATCGGTTTCTGAAATGCCTATGGCCACCAGTGCTTCTTCTGCCATGCGAATCTTATCTTCTGCGTCTATCAGCTGGTCATCCATGAAATCTTCAATGATGCCGAGGGCTTTCGGCCTGTCTTCGTACCAATGGTCGCCGATGAATGCGATATAGTCCGTCGCGTTCGTATAACGAAGTCTTCCCATGCATGCCCTGGCCAGTACTTTTGCCTCGCCGATATCCGAGTAATCGTCCGGCTTCAGCGAGCCGCCGCCGAACGGATTGTCGTATTCGTCCGGTGGGATGTAGCCTTCGCTTCCTTCAATTTTGTTTTGGAAAAACTTCAGCGCGCTTTTCCATATGGTATGCAGTTCCTTATCCGAGAGCGGCGGCTTACACTGTCCGGCCCGTTCCAGATAGGCTTCATATGCTCTGTCCGTATCGCCGAACCGCTTCAGTACCCGGCTGGCGAAATGGGACATCGTGTTGTTGCGGCTGCCTTCCGGGATGGAACCGCCCGTGTACAAAGGCGGTTCCGCCGAGCCTTTGTCATCAGGTTCGGCGTCTGCCAGCGCTTCATCAATGGTACGCTGGCCTTCATGCCAGAATACATCCGCCGGCTTTACGTCCGCGCCGTACAGGAACCGCGCTGCGTCCAAGGCTTTCCCATCAAAGAACGCATACCGTTTCATGCCGGCGCTTTTGAGGGCGGCATACGTCTCCCTGTCCGTGCATTCCGTGATGGGTGCAATCAGATGGAACCTCGGCCTTTCCGCGTATTTCCCCTTGGGCAGCATGTTATGCCGGCTCGGCGAGGCGGCAAAGGCGATATCTGCCAGGTCGCCTTCCGCGAGTGTCTCCGGCATCACCCATTCATCCGGGTTGTCTGTCTGGTCATTATCGCAATCCCACACAATGGCGTCTGCTGCGATGAAATTGTCGTTGGACCGGTAATTATTTTTATAGGCGGCCGCTACATGGTCATGCGATACAGCCGCAGCCAGGTCTTCCGGCCCGCTGATAACTGCCTTGTGCGGGTACAGGCAGTTCGTTTCGTTTCCTGTGCAGTCCGCTGTGTATAAGGTGAATTTCATATACGTTCCTCCTTGCAGTTCTCTGTAAAATAACGGATTCTCTTTCCCTTGCGCTTCGCATAGCCGATTTCCTTTTGCATCCCTTCCGATACCGTATCCCCGAACACCCAGAGTTCCGCACATTTGGACAAAAGGGCGATGTCCATGAACAGGGCCAGCTCCCGTTCCGTACTTTCGTCCATGAACTGCGGCAGGAACAAGTGGGGCGCCATGGGGATGCAGCCCCGGTCCTTTGCATAGCGGCAATACTCCCTGGCCTTCTGTACATTGGCCGCGGTATCTCCCGCGTAGGGCGAACAGATATAGACCACCGGACGGAACGGGAACCTTGGCGGTTCCACGTTCCGGATGGCTTCATACGCGGTGGGGTCAGCATAATGCTCGGCGTTACGCTTCAGGCTTTCCATGCTTCAGTTCCATCACTTTCCGTGAGCAGTCCTCGCACATGACGGATGTGCCGAACAGGTCGCCCTTCCCGTCGCCCAGCACTTCCTCCAGGTCCACCAGGACTTCCCTGCCGCAGACCGGGCAGCGGCAGAACACATTTTCATCGTTGATTTCGATATTGATTTCCGTTGTATCTCCGATAGTTTCCTTAACATAAAACATTATTGCATTCCTCCTAATTCTGTAAGATAGTAACTCGTGAGCATCTGTTTGCGCTGCTGGAAATCCGGGCAGGAATAGAGCAGGCCGTAATCCAGGTGCTGCAGCCGGTCCAGGGCATAAATCTGCTGTGCCGTAAGATAAGGCCGGATGCTCTGCCCTTTCTCGATGCCGTTGGCCAGCCGGAACTGTTTGGCCGACATCCCGAGAACGATGCGGTTCAGCATGTCGCATTCGTTGCTGAAATGGTAAGGCTTCGGGCTTTCATGCAGGCGGCAGATCATATCCGTCAGCATCGGGAATTCCTGCCGGGCAGACAGGAGCGACCGGATGCATTGCTCCATCTCGTTGAAGCGCTGCATATAGAGTTCTTTGAAATGCATTGCCTTGGGACCGGTATACCCCATGACCAGCATAGTGAAGCCATCACGCGTCATCAGGTAACGCGGCAGTTTTCTGCCTCTGGCATCACGATATGTACTGGACTCAAAGTTGGATGCAATGAACGTTTCACTCAATCCAGATTTGGATTCAGTGATTTTTGCGATATCACGCAGCACATGGAAATGCTGTTTACCAAAAATATCAGCGACAAACAGGCTGTCAACCCTTGGCACACCTCCCTGATCAGCAAATACGCCAAGCTCATCTTCCGGAATCAAAAATTTCATAGCGAATCCCGCCTTTCTTAAAATAAATGTCCGAGGAAATTCCCTCTGATAGTAAAAGGACAAAATCCGCTACTTTAAGTACCTCCGCTTCAATCTTTTTGATAAAATTCGCACTCATACCCGTCTGCCCGGAGCAATAACCCTTCGGCCCATGGAGGTGTCCGCCCCATCTGCTCGCAGATGGCATCGACGCTGACATTTCTGTTGCACTCGATAATCAGTTCATCATGAACATGGCCAACAATATCACTGCATCGAAGAGTTTGCATGGCATAGCAAAGGATATCCCGGCTGATGCCCTGGACGATGTTTTCCACGAACTTCGGGCCGTAGCTCTCCAACCGTTCCCACTTCTTTGTTGCGCCGATGCCTTCATAGTTGACGGATTCCCCGCCGAAACGGTTCTCACCTATTCTGGGTTTCACATAAGAAAGCCGCCGTCCGCTGGGAAGCTGGATGAACAGCATGCCGCTCTGGTACAGGAAGCGGATGCAGCCCACCCGCATGGGGATGTGTTCTTTGATGGCCGTCTTCACGGCGGCATCTACCTGCCACCAGAAATCGACGATATGCGGATTGGCTGAACGCCAGGACTGCACTAAAGGATACAGTTCATCTTCCGAAAGCCCCATGTCCATGGCACCCATCGCCTTCAACGCACCGACAGAGCCGCCATAGCCAAGGGCCAGTTCTGCGATTTTCCCTTTCTGCCGAAGATGGCCATTGATACCATGTTTTTCCACGGGAACACCGAACATGGAGCTAGCCGAGGCGCAGTAGATATCGCCATTTCGAGCAAAAACGTCTGAACGCCATGTTTCTCCTGCCAGCCACGACAGTACTCTGGCTTCAATCGCTGAAAAGTCCGATACGACAAACTTCATACCTTGCCGTGGTATAAAGGCGGTGCGGATGAGTTGGGAAAGGACATCGGGAATAGAGTCATACAGAAGTTCCAAAGCTTCATAATTTCCCTGACGCACCAGGTCTCGGGCTTCCGAGAGGTCCGGCAGATGATTCTGGGGCAGATTCTGCAGCTGGATGTGTCGGCCGGCAAACCGCCCGGTTCGGTTGGCCCCATAGAACTGGAACATGCCTCTCGCCCTTCCGTCCTTGCAGGCTGTCATCTCCATTGCCTGGTATTTCCGAACTGAGGACTTTGCCAGTTTCTGCCGGAGCAAAAGCACACTGCACAGCGGTTCGGCTGCCGTTTTCAAAAGTTCCTGCACGTTCTTCTTCCCAAGGGAATCCGTCTTCATGCCGTGTTCTTCGAGCCACCCGAGCATCTGGGTGACGGAATTGGGGTTCTCAAGACCAGTCCTTTCCTTTAGTTCGTCCATCAAGGATTCCCGGCTTCGGGCATCTATGGCTACGGCCTGAGCGACCAGCGTCCTGTCGATGGCGATGCCCCGGTCGTTGATTTCCTGGTCCAGATGGTATTCATCCCATACACTTTCTGGTACAGGGTAGTTCTTCAGCCGTTCCTGGATGGCCATTTCTACTTCCACATCCCGTTTGTTGTAGGACTTGAACAATGTCCACTTGTCCGGCGCATGCTGCGGAAGATTCCTCGTCCTGCCGCCATTCGACTTAGTTTCCTTGCAAGGAACACAGAAATAACGGATCAGGTCTCTGCCTTCCTTCATCTTCTGGCTGTCCAGCTTCAGCATGGCCCCGGCTCCTTCCAGCGACAGCGGAAGGCCCATATAAGCCGACCAGACCATAGAGCATTTCCATCCTGCCGGGTTAAGGAATCTGGCGCATTCCCGGGAAAGAGGATGATGGTCATGGAACGGGTCCAGACTCATCCCCAGGTCAATCAGGTACCGCGACAGGCAAACCCGTTCGAAGCTGGCATTGAAGGCCCACTTGGTAACGGATTCATCCGTCAGCGCATCCAGAATTTCATCCGGGATGCTTTCTCCCTGTGCCAGATCGACCACCTGCACTTCGCCGCCGTCCACGGCATAGCCGAAGATAAGAATCTCAAAGGCTGGCGACTCTGCATACTTGTATACGCCGCACCTGGCCAGATTGACATCACTGTAGCTTTCAATATCGATACTAATGGTTTTCATGGATTTCACCTCGAGTAAAAAGGTGGCAGGAGCCATCCTGCCACCCCAAACACATTCACTTCATTCGTTAGTCAAGGAAATCGTCATCGTCAGCGGTGGCGAAGTCATCTTCAGCACGAGGCTTGCCGCCGAGCGGTTCGCCGTCACGGATTTTCTGCAGGTTGTTCAGGCCGCAGGCGATGCCTTTATTGCCGTTGCTGTTGAAAGCATAGAAGTTGATGGAAGCACGGCCATAGACGCCGGAGTAGACTTCAGACCGTTCGAGGATATGCTGGCAGTCAGCATCGACGATGCCGGGTTTTGTAGCGGAATTAGCATTGATAAAGAAGCTGTCCTTGTAAGCTTCATCACCAGGACGTTCCATATCACCGTCACGAAGCGGCGTTTTGATGGCTTCAAGAGCCGGTACGGCGCGGCTGTTGCCCTTCAGTTTGCTCTGGCCTTCATCGTAAGCGGCCTTGATGGCGGCACGGACTTTTTCTATCGTCTTCGTATCAGACTTTGGAATGATGAGGGATACACTGTACTTCGGCGTACTGCCGTTGATAGACTTCGGTTCCCATACGTTGGCGTAAGACCAGCGAGTGTTGACTCCGGTAATAACTTTGCAGGGATTTACATAATTTTTAGACATAATACATTTCCTCCTTAATTTGCAATATTAAAATCATCTGCCGCAGTGTGCATAGCCGGGCGTTTGTCCGATTCTGGTACAAGCACCGGCTTGCCCTGTGGTTTTTCGACTAAATTTGACAGCAGTTCTTCGAACCGCTTCTTACCCAGCTGCTTCGTCATCGCTGTGATACCGAGCAGCCTCTTTTCATACGGATTGAAACCCGCGTTTTCTACAGCCGCGGCTACGGCTTCTTCACTCACATAGCGGCGGTTCGACCGTCCTTCGACAAGTTTCCAGCCAGTCCAGATCTTGCCTGACAAGGCCTGCTGCAAAGCGTATTCCTTGACATCCCCAGCCCAGTTAACCAGTTCATCGGCCTTGGCCAGAACGACTTCGATTTCTTCATCCTGCAGTGTGGATGGGACGGCGAAATCATACCGGGCTAGTTCCAGGTTATACTCGGCCCGTTTCCGGCAGGTCGCCTTGATTTTGCAGAACCGGCAGTGGTCGCCGGCCTTGTACTCCCCTTCGCCTTTGGCCGCCAGTTCCGCAGCGGGCTTCAGCACCGTTTCGGCCCACTGGAGCAACTCGTCCTTACTCATGGTGCAGGTACTGACGTTGTCCCGGCGGGGCTGAAAGATGGTCATAGAAACTTGTTTGATGTCATAGATACCATCGAACAGATTCAAGGCCCCGAGAGCATAACACATCATCTGCGGATTCTTTTCGGCATCCACCAGGACTCCCAGGCCGTGCTTGTAATCGATGACTGTCAAGGTATCGTCGGCCACGATAAGGCAGTCACCTGTACCGAATCCTTCTGGCACCCACCTGGAAAAGTCCAGCCGTTGTTCAATCATGATCAGCGGGTCCTTGCAGGATGTTTTAGCCGCTGCCAGGCATTCCATGACGAACTGTGCGTATTCGTCGGTGCATTCCGCCATCTCCTCGTCAAAATACGTCAAGGATTTCGTCGGGTCTTCCAGCTCCTGCCCCAGCGCCGTCTTCACCTTGAATTCACAGAGCGTATGGGCATCCGTCCCTTGCCGGGCGAATTCACTGGAGGTATCCGGCAGCTTGGCACATTCCTTCGCAGACGGCGGGCAGGCCAGCCAGCGGTAGCAGGAAGATGCGGACAGCACCGCATGTTTATCCGGCATGGCCAATCACCTCCAGTTCCTTCAAGAATGCTTCGTACTGCGCCGCATCAATGCCGGACAGCTTGTCCGCCCCATACTTCTGGATGAGACTGCGGACTTCTGCTGTGAATCCCTTGCGAGCCTTGTCGGCAGCAACTTTACGGACAGCTTCCAGGGTCAGCGGCTCTTCAGCCTTCTCAGATTTTGCTTCTGAAGCTGGCGGAT
This sequence comes from Caecibacter sp. AF58-12pH5A, assembly GCF_027681725.1. Lineage (NCBI taxonomy): Bacteria > Bacillati > Bacillota > Negativicutes > Veillonellales > Veillonellaceae > Caecibacter > Caecibacter sp. AF58-12pH5A. The sequence goes on from NZ_JAQDBC010000026.1 coordinate 22,816, forward strand.
TATCTTCTTTCACCGCCATGGCTTCGGAAATCTTCAGCAGCGCCTTTCCGCAATCGGTCAGGGCTGCTGCCAGTTTCTGCAATTCATCGTTTGTCATATGGATTGACTCCTTTCACATGTCTTTGCATCGATAAGAGATGGATGTTCCTGGCGATACTGCGGGTCGTGGTGCTGATGGCCATCAGCACTGCCGCCAGTTCCCGGTTCAGCTTTTGCTGCTGAGCCATTTTCTCAGGTTTCTGTGTGTGAATCATCTGTCTGCCTCCTTCCTGAAGAGCTTCTTCGTTCGCCCTTCACCAGTAATAGGACAACCGCGTTATCGTTAAGTACCGATTTCAAAAAAAATCCGGCCACTTTTTTTGCAGCCGGATTTTTCCCCATTTAACGGAAGTCTTCGAGGTGTTCCTTTAGGAGTGCATAGAGCTTATGTTTGCGCTTGTTCACCGCTTTCTGGCTCAAGCCAACGGCCTTCCCGGCCGCCGCTTCGCTGGAACCATCGGCAAGCATTAGCAGGATAGTCCGATTGATGTCCTGCAGGGCTGCCAGTTCTTGGCGCAGCGCTGCCAGCAACTCTTCCTTCAGAATTGTTTCTTCTAAGTTGAAGTCATCAGGCACCTCCAGCTCGTAGTCATCCCGCCCCTTGTCCGCCGATACCTCATCGGTGCCATGTCTTTGTTGGCGTTTATCTTCCCGCCAGAGCGGACGCATGTATTCATAGTACTGTTCTTTGGTAGCCGGGATGAGGATAGTACGTACCTTCCGGCAACCGATTTTTGACCAGCGGATTTCACAACCCTTGTACTCCTCAGTGATGACGGTTTCTGGAGTGAGTTCCAGAGGAATGTAAAAACGTTTCTCATTGCTTGTCTGTTTTTTGTCCATTTTTGTCTCCATTCCGTCCGAGAAGAACGGCGGAGACAAAAAGCTGGCGCTGATACAGCATCAGCGCCAGTTTTCTGACAGCCCAAATAGGCATAGAAAAACACGGTGGATGCATGATCAGCAAAGTACAACATCGGCTGTACTTTCTGCTTTATGCAACCGCCGTCCTTATAGCGCTATTCGGACTACGATTTATTTGTGGCCAGGAGTTCTCTCCCTTGCCTGTCTATAGTCTATTCCAAAATCAAACTCGTGTAATTGACATGAAGTGGCGTAAAATGGAATAAAATGGTTTGCTGAAAAAAGGCAAAAAAAATAGGCTCCTCACCTTAGTGAGAAACCTATTGCAAATAGTTTATTCTTGATATCCGTCAATCAAGCCATATCTCCCTATCCCCTTATTTTTTGTAAAGTGAATAAGGTTTGCACCTTCATAATCGATAGATGGAATTTCATTTTCAATAACAATCGTTTGTGGAGAATCCTCCCTTATCAAAAAATATCTAAACAAATGCTCTTTCATGGGCTCCGTAACATACGAATCTCTCTTTGAATCTTTTTCTTTTAATGAAAGGATCGGAGAATCTACAACAAAAAGCGCAGGATGATAATGTCCCATCTTTTCCAGACAATTTTCCATTGCAACAGCTAGTATCGTGTTCAAAAAAGCACGGAATCCTTTACCTTGGCTCTTTTTTTCATGACCATTAACGACAACATCATAGCTATCGATATCAAAATATGAATCCAAATAGTTCTGATAATCGCAGTATCTTAAAAGTTCGTCTACTTCCGTATCAAGGAGTTCTTTAAAGACCTCCTTGAATTTCTCTTTTACATTCAAATGAATGTCAGTAGTTTCTTCATTCTCAACAGCATCACGTTCTTGCTTAAGAAATGTTGAAAATTGGTCAATCATGATATTCATTTCAGCAAATCTCAATGAAGTTTTAAAATCATCAAGTTGCTTTTTCAACTGCCGGATTTTAGGCTCAAGTTCTCCTCGTATTTTCTCTTCCTGCTCATTTCTCTGATTAATGAGCATATCTTTTTTCTTTTCTAAAGCAACATATTCTTCCTGTATAGATTCCTGGACTGATTGCAAATCCTTGACCTGAATCTCAATTTTTTGCTCTTCTGCAATAGCAGAACCTATACAGTCCTCTTCATGTTCATGAGGAAGTTCTCCATTGCAGAAAGGACATCTTTCTACTTTTTTGATTTTTTTAGAAACCATATTCCCTTCCGCAATAAAAGTCAGACGTTTAATGTCTGCCTTATATTGTGATAAAAGGAGTTGATTCCGATTCATCAAGACCTCGTCTTCTGAAATCTGCCGCATCACTTTATTGATTTTCTCTCCAATTTCATGACATGAGGTCAAAGCTTCTTTAAGGATTCCTTTAGCAGCTCCGATTTCATCGATTGTTTGATTGATTTTATTCTGCAATTCAACGGGTTGAAGCAAAGGTAATGTATCATCGAAAGATGACTTTTGCCTTTCTAAGAAGCCCATGCCTCTGTTGACAATTTTCAGCACTCCCTCATCTTTTGCTTTCTTTATTTTTGGATCAATAAAAGCCGACTTTGGAAGATAGTTATTACCCGTCCCCAGGTACAATAATGCGGTTAAAGCCGGGGTTCCTACCTTTCCTCCTAATCCATGCTTTCCTTTAAGAACGCTGGCTTTATCATGAATTCGGTCCTCATCTATGATGAACGTATGATAAAACGTTCTAACCGTCAAAGCCTGCGGTTTTCCTTCCTGCGTTTTAAGAATCTTAGTATCAAGAGGAATGTCCAAAAGCTTCATCCAGACATCATTAATAGGTGGATTCTTTTTTCCTCCCTTTATCTTGTAAGTAGCTGTTTCTATACCGTCTACATGACTAATTACTTCGAAAGATTTAGTGTTAATGTCCCGGCTGATAGAAAGGCTTTCCCCTTTGACATCTATTCCTATTTGAATCTTCTCCACTTTTAAATTGACATCGAATCGATGAGTATCGGCTCCCATCATATAATCTATACAATCCAACACCATACTTTTTCCGGTATTTGATGGACCATAAATTATATTCAGACCCGGAGCAAAGTCTATTCTTGATTCTTTTTGATTTGCAGTAATCTTAAGCCACTTTATGTAAAACATAAACATTTACCCCTTTAGTTTGCAATAGGACGATGCTGAATTTCTTGAAGCAGTTCCTCATCATTTTTGCAACTATATTTTTTCGTAGAAATCCTTGATACCCTGCGGTATTCCTGTGCATATGTACTATGAAAGCCATTTGATATCTCCAATCCATATTCTGTGATTTTATACTGATATCCATGATTATTTTTGACTTTCAATATTCCATGACGTACTAACTTCTTGATTGCTTCGGTAATCAACGAACGTCTTCCCGCCATTTCTGCATACATAAAATCATTATTGCCATGCAGATTCTCAAGAGCTATACCAAAAACCTTTGCATAACAATTGATGAAGTCAAATGCCAATATACGAGTACTCGAAAAAAACAGTTCTGGTACGGAACTCATCAGTAGCATAATTCTTAATTCCATTTCGAAAACTGTATTGAATACTTCTTTGTTTTTTCTTACTGTTTCACCCTGGTTACGGATACTGAATGTATTGAAAATATTCTTTTGCAGCTTAATCACCCTCTATCCAGCTGAGTTTCTCATCATTGACCAGCATATGACAAATGCCTTTCTTTTCCCCTGGTCCAATCCAATTCAGAGTCACAGTTTGTAAATTAGAAGAAAGCTCAACCAATGTCGCATGCTCCATTACAGCGTTCATTCTGTCATAGCCGCAAGCATAATCTTTTTCTTCCGTCGTTACGACACCTTCATACATTTCTTCCTTTACCGCCTCAAAATTTTCCTCCTCCTGTGGTGCTACGGTATCTCGAAGCCCCCTCCTGATAGTTTCCGCTAAATAGTAGTCTTTTCTCTGTCTGTTAAAATTCTTTTTCATATTAGGACATGAATCGAGATCCTTTACACAATCACATTTCACTCCTGTTTTTTCCTGATAAACGCGGAATAGCTCTGTTACATATTTCATTTCTTCTGTTGCAATAGTTAAAGGTGGAGACAGTGGAGCAGGCTTTTTGAATTGCCCAACAAACTGCCTGAAAGCTTCTATTTCATGGTTAATATCTGCGGCTGTTGCCTGGGCTGTTTTCGAATAGTCCTCATAAGATGCATCCTTTTTCATATTGTTTTGCAATATGGCATACAAGAGCGCTCTACCTAAAAATCCTCCCAAATCACCATTCTCATACAGTTTATTTAAATCACCTTTTTCCATTTCAGACAAATCTGATTCCTTAATGAGATTTAGCAAGTCATTCATCATATCATCGGCCTTAACCCCACTAAGGACTTTGTCCAAAACTTCATCAGTAAAATATTTCCCTATTCCCTTATATACACGACCATCATTCGCTGCTTTTTTCAAATTGCCTGGAATATCTGCTTCTTGTTTATACCAAAGGCTTGCCGACTTATTATCGATGGTATATGGCTCCCCACGTCTATTGACACAGTCTCCAAGACTAATGATTGGCTCAAATAAGATTTTGGCAACTTTAGTCATATTAGGTTTGATAATGCCTTTCGAAAACACCTCAGCAAAAGATGCATAATTGTAAACCCGCATGAATTATCACCTCGTCCAGACGATAACGCACTTTTCATTGATAATAATATTGTACTACATTTTTTATTCTATCCATAGCAATACTACCGAACAATAGAAAACTAGTCAGATAACGCGATAACTATTTTTCTATGTCATTAACGATGCCATTGCTATCGTTAATAGCATATTCATGGTGTTATTAAGAACTTATATGATTCCTTCTGATTCTACCCGCATTTCAAAGCATAAAAAATGTCGGCCATCTGCCGACGTTTGCCAAGACCTCGCTATATATGGACATTTCCGCTATGCACACCGTTCCCAATATTGTATCAATCCCAAACATCTTTGCTCTCAACCTACGTCGTATTTGATACAATCGAACGATAACTGAAATTTTGAACACCCCCGTGTGCATAGACAGAGGTTCACTCTTTTCCTTACAAATCTGCGCCATCATGGTATACTGGAACAAAAGGAATCTACAACAAGGAGCTGATACCATGGGCTTATTTGACACTTTCAAGAAACTCTTCCATCAACCCATCGACAACACACCGCCAGCAGAGCAAACTCTTCCCCCGGGCAACGATAGTCCTGTGAAGATTACGTTTTCACGAGAACCCCCTGCGGACAGTCCATCGCCAGATATAGTCCCCCTCAGTCTACGTCTGAAAAAAGCGGTTCCCACAAAGAGAGGCTTGTATCCGCATGAAATTCTGATGCTTGATTATGCCCATACTTACTCTACAGATTTATCGCATCAGCATTTCCAGGGATTCTGGTATTATGAGTATTCCGTAGAACATCCCGGAGATGTATTGAAGTCACTGGAAAAAAGAGGTTTTATCCAGCCCGGCAACCTGCGTTCTGCCATCCAGAATCAGACAGTCCCGGTAATAAAAAATGAATTGAGGACAATCGGTCAAAAGGTAAGCGGCAAGAAGGCTGATCTGATTGACCGCCTATTGAGCAATGCTTCTCCCGAAGAGCTGGAAAAGAAATTTCCTGTACGCTTTTACGAACTGACTGAATCCGGAACGCAAGAGCTTACGGAGAACCAATATGTCCCCTATCTCCATCGCCACAAGTATATGTCCATATGGGAGATGAACGACCGGATGAACCATAAGAATCCGCATCACTTTGGCTACCGTGACCTTATCTGGCAGTTCTTCAATGAAGAATCCCTTAAGCATATTAATGAAGGCGAGATGGGACTTTACCGCTGTACCCGGCTCGATATGTATGAATTTCTCTTCGAAGAAAAGAAATACGAACAGGCATTCAACTTGTTATGTGAAGTAATCGCCTATGATCTGAGCGGCATGGATAACAGTGAGTTCAGTGATATTGATGAAAAGTTTCGCTTACAGCTCATGCTCAAATATGATTTTCCATACAGCAAATCAAATGCAAAGCTGCCGCCCGCCATAAAGCAATGGCTGGCCAATCTCCAAGGGCGATTGGAATTATCCGATGAAGCTTTACGTGAACGATTGTTGCAGCAGTTCGAATTCATCAATTTGTATCGGCGCATCTTCACCAATGCAGAATACGTCGATATCGTAATGGCAGAACTCAATGATGATGCCAATACTTTGGATACCATTTATCACAGAGCGGAAGCCAGACTGCGCGCCCGATTGAAATCAATCTGAACGCCTAGAAATTGTATTTAATTTTCTCCATTGTAACAACATTTTATTAAGTGCCGCACCTGTTTTCAACCGTTCCTGAACGACACGCTTTTCGGTACCTCGTAAATCCGATGTGTTATAAGCCTTTGTATCCACACCAATAAAGTTTTCGAGCTGATTTAAATGAGCAGATACATACTTTTTAAATTCATTTTGCTCAGCTTCAGAGTCAAATAACAATATTACCCGCATAAAATAATCATATGCCGTTTTTTGTTCTGGATTCTCTGAGCAATACATAAAATTTAGCAATGTATATCTAGGACTGTCAGCAAGATAGAATTTATATGAATAATGCCCATTACATCTTTCTTTTTTATCTATGTATCCCCATTCAGGAATAGGGATATGCAGCCTTCCTCCATCTAGATGAACAATTTGATATGTATCTAACACGGTATTATTAGCTATTATATCAATACAAGAATAAAATACACTCGTATTAACTTGAGTGTATGCATAAAACTCAGCAACCAAAGTATCTCGTTCATCGTCTTGATAACTGTGGATTCGATATTCTGGCTTATAAATATTGTAGAAATCACCATCATAGTCCGACCACTCCTCTCGATTTTGCAGTCGGTCTATTATATATTCATAAGGTGGCTTAGTGAGGCCCATCCTTTTTCTCCATAGATTTTCTATAATCTCCATACCAGCGTTTCCATTATTAGGAGTATTCCGATCCTGAACACGTGCATAGATGCATCCACGTTTCATATTCCCATAATCCCGGTTCAAATAAACTGGTGTACGTTCAACATTATCAATTACCAATACATCCAGTTCAACACCACTAATCATGACTGTTTCGACAGATATTTTAGGAGAAATATCCCCGGCAAACCACAAATTCGACAATGCATCAATAATATCAGCTTGCTTTCTTCTAGGCTCAGTCATTCCTACAATTTTCAAGTCATCTGCAACACCAAAAATGATGTAGCATTTCTTGTCATGTACCGTGTTGGCAAAGCAAATAATATCCTTTAGCAAATCTTGTATCTTCTGATGCCACTCCTGTTTAAAGTCCCAATATTCTCCCTCTTTGCCTTGTTGTAAACAATGCTGAACAATCTGTACTGTTGAATAATCTCTTAAACGCATACCAATCCCTCTCACTAATTCATACTCTGCCATCCATATCTAAAACTTACGTTCTTCCGCAGCCTTGAAATTATAGACTGGCTTCATCACATCAATAACGTCCACAGTATCACCGATGACATCCAAAATATCGTCAAGGGATTTATAGGCCATAGGAGCCTCGTCGATGGTGCCTTCGCTAACCGATGTGGTATATACGCCCGCCATTTCCTTCTGGTATTCCTCGAGGAAAAGTTCTTTGATGGCCTGGGTACGGGACATGATGCGACCCGCTCCGTGCGGGGCAGAGTAATTCCATTCGGCATTGCCTTTGCCGATGGCCAGGATGCTTCCGTCACGCATGTTGATGGGAATGAGAACCTTTTCACCTTTATGTGCAGCGATGGCTCCTTTTCTGAGGATCATCTCATCGACATCGATGTAGTTGTGGATGGTATGGAAAGCTTCACCTGGCTGCAGGCCCGCTCTTTCCAGCAGGGCTTTGGCAATCTGCTCCCGGTTCAGTCTGGCAAACTGCTGGCAAAGAGCTACATCATGCAGATACTGCTCCAGGTATTTGCCGGAAACAAAGCAAAGGTCTTCCGGTATCTTTTCCCTGCGCTGTTCTGACTTCTCCTGCTGGATGGCCTGCTGAATTTCTTTCTGCCGTCCTGACGCTTTATATTCCTCTATGATATGCTGAGGCCGTTCTTCCAACGTTTCATCATGGGCATTCAACTCAACGGCCATGCGCTGATAAATCTCTGCGACCTGTTTGCCCAGGTTCCGGCTGCCCGTATGGATGACGAGATAATGCCAGCCATCATGGGTTTCATCGACCTCGATGAAATGGTTCCCGCCGCCCAGGGTGCCGATGCTGCAGGCAATCCAGGACAGCTTCTTCAGCTTGTCATGGCAGTAGAGCTGCTGCAAATCGAAATCAGCCTGTTTCTCGGGCCAGACATTCATTCCGGAAGGCACGATGTGAGCCGCTTCGTCGAGCCTGGCAAAATCAATCGACTGCTTGCCAAGATTAATCGTATACATACCACAGCCAATGTCTACGCCGACGATATTCGGTACTGCCTTGTCGGTGATTGTCATCGTCGTGCCAATCGTACAGCCTTTTCCGGCATGGACATCCGGCATAATCCGCACCCGGCTCCCCTTCGTCAGCTCATAACTGCACATGCGGTGGATCTGTTCTCTTGCCTTCGCATCTATCGTCTTGGCATATGATATTGCCGTTGTAACTGTTCCTTCAATCCGTTCCATAGTAAATTCACCTGCCATCCCCGAGTTCCATAATTTTCTACTATTATATCACACCCTGATTTTCTTCATCAAAAATACGGCAGAGAATCCTTCCTTTTCTCTTAGATTCTCTGCCGTATGCCCTTTTCCCTGCTTATACTCTGATTTCCGTTCCGTCCTTGAAGGTCACCCGGATATCGTCTTTGCTGTACACTGTGATGAAGTCCACCAGGCTGCCCCACAGCCGGGCATCGAACGCCTTGATGAGTTCCTGCTCCCGAAGCTCCTTGATGAAGCTGTCCATCTGGCGGCTCCGGGCCTTGCGGTACTGGATGGCTTCACAGGTCTTGTCATACTGCTTCTTCGCCGCTTCATATCGGCTGACCAGCTTGCTGTAGTTCCGGTCGTAATCATCCTGGTTCTGTGCCACCCGCGCATTCTCGGCTATGAGTTGCTGTACCTTCTCGGCCAGCAGGTTCAAATCTGTGCTGAGCTTGTCCCGCTCCTCTTCCAGCTTTTCTGTATCGGTAAGCCGTTCCTTCAGCAGGGTGATGCAGTTAAGGACATCTGCTTTGTTTTCGATGAGCTGATTGGTAGCCCGGATGAAGACTTCCTTAATATCGTCCTCTGTCAGATGCGGTGTCTTGCAATGACTCTTGAACTTGTCGTTGCACCGATAGATGGTTCTGCGGTACTTATCGGTCGAATGCCAGACCTTGGCCCCGTACCAGCCGCCGCACTGGCCGCATTTTATTTTGCTGGAGAATATGGATACACCGCTGTAGCGGCTCCTGCCCTTACGCCGGCGCTTGATTTCTTCCTGCACCCAGTCGAAGACCTGCGGTCTGATGATAGCTTCGTGATTATTTTCCACATAGTACTGCGGCACTTCCCCTTCATTCGCCTTCGTTTCTTTGGTCAGGAAGTTGACGGTGAACCGCTTCTGCAGCAGGGCATCGCCCTTGTATTTCTCATTGGTCAGGATGCTCTCTACCGTCCGCGGATACCAGCGTTTCTTTTTCGCCGGGGTTTCCAGCCCTCTGGCAGTCAGTTCTTTAGCAATGGAATGGAAGGTATATCCGTCTAGGAACAAGCGGTAAATCAGTTTCACTGTTTTGGCCTGTTCCCGATTGACGACCAGATTCCCGTCCGGCCCCCGGTCATATCCGAGAAAATGTTCAAACGGCACACTCACCTTGCCGTCAGCGAATCGTTTCCGATGCCCCCAGGTAACATTTTCCGAGATACTCCGGCTTTCTTCCTGTGCCAGGGAACTCATGATGGTGATGAGCAGCTCGCCCTTGGCATCGAGTGTCCAGATGTTTTCCTTCTCGAAATAAATCTCGATGCCCTTGTCCTTGAGCTTTCGCACGGTAGTCAGGCTGTCAACGGTATTTCTGGCAAAGCGGCTGACCGACTTCGTGACGATGAGGTCGATTTTTCCATCCATGGCATCCTTGACCATCCTCTTGAAGCCATCACGGTGACGGGTGTTGGTGGCTGAGATGCCTTCATCAGTATAGATGCCAACGAATTCCCAGTCATCCCGCCCCTTGATGTAATTCGTGTAGTAGTCCACCTGCGCTTCATAGCTGGTAACCTGGTCATCATGATCCGTAGAAACCCGGGCATAGCCAGCTACTCTCCGCTTCTTCCGGCTGTTAATCGAGATCGCTGTATAACGGCTGATGGTAGCCGGAATGGCTCTTACTGTCTTTGCCAATTTTCACCACGCTCCTTTCGCAGGGCTTTCATCTGTTCACTCATCCTTTGCTTTCTCTCTGGAGTCCATCGTTTCTTCCCCAGCTGGCTCATGTATTCTTTATAAGTTTCCGTATGGCGGGTTCCTTGTTTCTTCGGTTTCGTCCATGGCACAGTCTGTATCCTGCCATCCTTGAAATGGATGGTGATCCGTTCTTCTGCCCCGGCTTCCATAAAGTCGATTTCTTCCCGGAAACGGTCGCCATCAAAAGCTTCCAGCCCCATGGCATCAGCAGCAATCTTCATCAGTTCTTCCTCGCGGACGCTGAGAGAGCTACACTTGCCGCCCTGGCCACAGCGCCAGTGAACAGAGATGCCCTGTTTCTTTTTTTGCTTGCATCGCCGGAAGGCGTGGCCGCATACAGCACAGCGTACCCGGGTCGTAAAAGGCGAGAACCGGGTACCCTTTCCACTTGCCATATAGTTTCTCATCCAATCCCGCTGACGTTCCTTGTACTCATCGGTCCAGCAATCCTTCTTCGCCGTTGATACCCAGTGCCTGATAAGTTTCTGTCCGTTTTTCATACAGAAAACCATCACGTGGTATTCTGGCACTACTATCTTTTCGACCTGGTCAAGGAACGCCTGTTCATCGAAATTATCCAGGCCCAAGGCTTCTGTACACTCCTTTATAAGGACTGCATGCGGGATACTGCCTTTCGCGCCGCAGTTCCGGCCTTTCAGCTTGTGAGAGCCGCAATCCCAGAATTCTTCAAATCCCCGGTCTGTGCGGAGATTGTGCATATAGCTTCTGCCGCAGATGCCGCATTTGATTTTTCCCGTGAAGCAGGTCGTGTTCAAAGACTTATTGGCCAGCGCCCCCAGTTCCTTCCGCCGCGCCATCTCCTGCTGCACGTAATCAAAGGTTTTCTTGTCGATGATTGGTTCGTGCGTATTTTCAACGTAGTATTGGGGAAGTTCGCCCCGGTTCTTCTTCCGTTTCTTGAGGATTGGATCCGTCACGTATTCTTTCTGGAGAAGCATATTGCCAGTATAGGTAATATTGGTCAGGACAACCTTGATGTTGGAATCCATCCAGCGGCAGCCATTCCGGGTCGTGATGCCTTCGGCGGCAAATTCTCGTTCTGTTTCAAGCCGGGATTTGCCGTCAAGAAAATTCTGGAAGATACGCCTGACAACAGCCGCTTCCTCGGGAACTACCACCAGTTTATCCCCTTCCCAGCGGTACCCGTAGACACGGAACCGGCCGTTGGGATTCCCCTGCTCAAACTGTTTCTTGATGCGCCACCGGACATTTTCACTGATGGAGCGGCTTTCTTCCTGGGCAAAGGATGCCAGAATGGTCATCATCAGCTCGCCGTCACCGCTCATGGTATGAATATTCTCTTTTTCAAACCAGACTTCGATGCCCAGCTCTTTCAAATGCCGGACGGTACGCAGAAGGTCTACAGTGTTACGGGCGAAACGCTGGATGGACTTGGTCAGGATAATGTCAATCTTCCCGGCTTCGGCATCCTCCAGCATCCGCAGGAATTCCTGCCGTTTCTTTATCCTCGTCCCGGAAATCCCGTAGTCAGCATATACCCCGGCATATTCCCACTCCGGGTTCTTCTGTATGAGGCTGTTGTAATAGCTGACCTGCGCCGATAGGGAATGATGCATCCGTTCTGAGTCCACGGATACGCGGGCATAGGCGGCAACTTTCTTTCGTTTCTTTAAATTTGGTATGCTTCGTTCGATTTTACGGATAGTCCGCATCAAATCAGCTCCTTTCAACACTATATATCACTCTGTTTGATACAATTATCAAGTGTATAAGTCCCCTGAAAATGGCTGATATTGGCGAATCATCGCCTGTTCGAAATCCCGGTACTCCTTCTCTGTGATGAGCTTTGCCGCCATCATTTTCCTTGCCAGATGCATTGTCACCTGGAAGGTTGTTTCATTCTGAAACGACCTCTTATCCATGGCGGACACCCCCAAACCGATACGCAATATAGCAGGCGTGGGAGCAGAACTTCCGATGGCTGTTACCGTAGACGTTGAATTTCTTCCCACAGGCAGGACAGGTGAAGGTGTAGATGGCCTTCCGCTTCACCAGGTCAAGGTGGCTGTTCCACCACTTGTTCCGGCAGGCATTGCAACAAAACCGTTTCCGCTTCCTCCCCGGATTCTGGGCAATGGGCTTTCCGCACTGCTCACAGACTGACCCATCTGTTCTGGCTGCCAGACTGTGCCGCCGGCAGAAGGACTTCACCGTGTTGATGGAAATCTGGAGCTGCGCCGCTATCCTGCCATAACCTTCCCCATCCCGGCGCAGGGCGATAATCTGTTGTTTTTGTTCGTCCGTCATGATGGACACCTCCTGAAAATTTGGTCTTCAGGAGTAACAGGACAGAACGGCTATCGTTAAGTACTATGGAGGCAAAAAAATACGGATGCCCGTGATGAGCATCCGCGTATTTAAATATTCTCGTAGCAAATAATCAGTACAGATATGCTGTGGCTATAGTAGACAGTGTTGCAACGTGCTATAATAAAATGGATTTAATAGTGATTGTCGTCTCTGATGATACGACAATCGCTACAACAAAGGGTGGTCCAATGGCAAATATCATAACGCTAGACTTGAACAGTCCCTCAGTGCAACACCTGTACCAAAAGGATAAAAGGTTAAAAAAAGTCATTCACATGATAGGCCCCATCACTTACGAGCCTCATACAGATAATCCTTTTCCCTTCTTGATTCACGAAATCATCGAACAGATGCTCTCTGTAAAAGCTGGTGCTAAAATTTATGCCCGCCTCGAAAGCCTATGCAAGGGGCAAGTGACGCCTTATTCTATCGACACACTTTCTTTAGAAGATTTAAAAAGCATAGGCACCTCAACCGCCAAGGCAAAATATATAAAGAATGCAGCTTCAGCAGTTTTAGGAGGAACACTTGATTTTTCTCAATTTCCTACTATGACAGATGAAGCTGCATTGGCACAATTGATTCAACTTCCAGGCATCGGGATGTGGACGGCCAAAATGTATTTAATTTTTGTCTTAGACCGGCAAAACATCCTGCCTTTTGAAGATGTTGCCTTCTTGCAGAGTTACAAGTGGCTGTACAAGACAACTGACATATCAAAGGCATCAATAGAAAAGAAATGCAAAAAATGGAAGCCCTATTCCTCCATTGCAGCCAGATTTTTATACCGAGCATTGGATATGGGCTTCACAAAAGAAGAATTTCATTTATACAAAAAGGAATGATAAATCATGGGAATGAAAGAAGATGCTTCAAAAAAATTACAAGAAGCTTATGTAGCAGCAAGCTATAACCCTAACACAGTGTGCGATCATAAAAAATTCATTGACTATGTCATTGATAATACGCATCTAACCTATAAATATGTATTATTTACCGCCCTGCTTGCAAAAGCAACAGACGAAGCTATTAATCCACTTTGCCTTCAAAAAAAATCTGCTTTACCTGGTGCTTATGATGCAAGAACCATCTGCCATAAAGTAATCGTTCCATTTGAAATGGAAACCTTAAAAAAGGCACTTGGTGGCTCAAATGAACCTTTCTTAAATAAACCTGCACGTTTTCCTGAATTAAGTAAGACCAATGCCGTTCGCCGTGGAAATGATCAACAGATTTTGAATGCATTATGCGATTACTTACCAACCATCAAAACGTCACAAGATGCATACCAAAGTTTGGTATATTTACTATGTAAATTAATAAAAATACGTGATGCACAAAAGGATGCATTGAATTTTTGTGTTAGAGAAACCTCAAATACCCCTGCAATATTATGGACATATATTAATGAAGCTTTAGCAGAAAGTTACGAAGGTGAAGTCCTAACATTAATGGTTGCAGGTGTTTACCATCTTGTTTATATGAATCGGCCAAATGCAATTGTAGAAGTTCATCCAGTCAATCAAAGTGGGTTTGTCAAGTTAAGTGTGTAAGTTTTTTTAGGTATCATAAAAGAAGATGCGTTAC
>NZ_JAQDBC010000027.1:0-36459 GCF_027681725.1 Caecibacter sp. AF58-12pH5A
TGCAAATAAAAAGAGGATGTGGACAAAATGATTTCTCATTTTGTCACATCCCCTTTTTTCTATGCCACTAGGGCTTTCCTGTTAGATGAGAGGCTTACAAATAGACGAAATGTCGATTTTCTTGTCTTTTTCCAGCATGCCTGTCTGGATGAGGAAGTCCTGTGTCTGTTCCAGGTCGGCAATGTCTTTTTCGCGGATGGCCGGGTCGAAATCATACCAGCCGGCCATGGCTTCTACCTGATCGATAGTGAGGCCCGTCGCTTCTGCAGCGGCAGCGTAGTCCTGCTGGGGATTTTCGGCATAATCCTTGACGACGCGGGCGTGGGTAGCCATGAATTTCTTCGCTACGTCAGGATACTGCTTGATGAAGTCCGTGCGCATGGCAATGACGATCGTCGCATCGAGGAGGCCTTCACCGGTCGTGAGGACGCGGCCGCCGTCGGCTTTCATCTTCAGCGTGGCCGGGCCGGCCAGGAGCGCCGCATCGACGCTGCCGCCGGAGAGGGCTGCCGATGCCTGGGGAATGCCCATGGAGACGAATTCTACGTCGTCAGGCGCCATGCCTTCCCGGGCCAGTGCTGCCAGAAGCAGCTGGTGCAGGATCGTGCCCTTCGGACCGGCGACCTTCTTCCCTTTCAGGTCCTTCGCGGACTGGATGGACGGATCCTTGGTCATGATCATAAAGGCCTGGGGCGCGCGGCTGTAAATACCGACGATGGTCAGGTCGACGCCGTTGGCCTTGGCCAGGATGGCACTGGTACCGCCTAAGGCGTGGCAAATATCGATTTTGCCGGCAGCCATGGCTTCCGTTTGCTTCGGACCGGCGTCCAAATCGGAATAGTCGATGGCAATGCCTTCGGGCTTAAAGGCGTCTTCAAAGACGTGGTCCTTCTTTTCTACGATGGAAGGAATGTTGAGAGGCGATTTGACGTATGTCATATGAATGGCTTCCGGCTTCTTAGCCGTATCCTGGGCCGGCTGGGATGAGCCGCAGCCGGCCAGGGCGACGGCCATGATAAGCGAAGCCAGGCCTAAAAAGATTGCTTTTGTACTACGTTTCATGAGATTCCTCCAATAAGTGTAAGATAGTTTGTTTTTCTCTCGTCCGATCGGCCAGAGCCTGGCGCGGATAGGCTTCGGAACGGGTCAGAAGGCCGCTTTGCCGGCCGCGGCGCAGGACCAGGATCCGTTCGCCCAGGCGCAGGGCTTCGTCCAGATCGTGAGTAATAAAGATAATGGTTAAGGGCTGGCGGACATACTGCTCCATGAGCTCGTCCTGGAGCTTTTCCCGCGTGAAATAATCGAGGGCCGCAAAGGGTTCGTCCAGGAGCAGCAGCTGTGGCTGGCACGCTAAGGTCCGTACGAGGGCTACGCGCTGGGCCATGCCGCCGGAGAGCTGGTCAGGATAGGCCTTGCGGAAGGAATCCAGACCAAAAAGGTATAGATACTGGTCGGCCAACGCCGTGGAACCGCCCATGCCATACTGCCAGATACGGACATTCTCTTCTACGGTCAGCCAGGGCGAGAGGCGCGGCGACTGGAACATGACGCCCGTCCGGGGCCGGGGACCGCCAAAATCGATCTGTCCGGCTGTGGCTGTCTCAAGACCGGCCAAGAGGCGCAGGAGCGTCGTTTTGCCGCAGCCACTGGGACCGACGACGACGGAAAAGGAGCCGGCAGGAAAATGGGCGGTGAGATCGGACAAGGCCTGTACGACCGTCCCATCGGGCAAGTGATAGGTATGACTCAAATGGCTTACGGTAATATCAGGCACGGTGGTTCTTCCTTTCTGTCCAAAGCAGGTGCCGTCCGGCCCAGGCCATGAGGGCGTCGGCGAGAATGCCCAGGACACCCAGGGTGAGGATACCTGCCAGGACGACGTCAGGACGGGCCATCTCTTCCCCATCGAGGATGAGGTAGCCCAGGCCCGCTGCGGCGGCGATCATTTCGGCGCCAATGAGGGAACGCCAGCTGTAGCCCAGGCCGATGCGCAGGCCCGTATAGATGGACGGCAAGGCCTGAGGCAGGCGGATATGCCAAAAGACAGCCCACGGCGACAGGCCGTATACGTGCCCCATCTCGATTAATTGTGGGTCCGGTTGGGCCATGCCGGCCAGGGTATTGAGGAAGATGGGGAAAAAGGTCGCCAAGACGACGATGATGATCTTACTCGTTTCGTCAATGCCAAACCAAAGGATCAGGATGGGCAAGAGGGCCAGGGGCGGTACATTGCGCAGGAATTCCAGGACGGAATGGCTGTACACGTAGGCTTTATGGTTGAGGCCCAGGAAAATGCCAGCCGGCATGGCCAGGCCAGCAGCAATGAAAAAGCCAATGAGCACGCGGAGCAGGCTGGCGCCGACGTGCCGTGCCAGCTGGCCCGATACGGCCAGTTGCCACCACGTCGAAAGGACCCGTTCCGGTGCCGGCAGAATATAAGAGCCCCACCAGTGCCAGCGTGCGCCCAGCTCCCACAGCAGCAGGAGTAGCAAGGGCAGGGCCAGAATCGGCAGGGCCGTTGTCAGTACAGAAATAAGACTTTTTTTGCTCACGTTACTCCTCCCAGGCACTATCCGGTAAGGATGTAATTTCCGGCCAGGCTTCGTTGATAGCTGCGGCCATCAGCTGCTTGCCTGCCGGGTCGAGATGGAGCCCGTCCAGGGCCAGTTCCGTACGGAGCTCGCCTTTTTCGTCGTACATGCCCGGCGTAATGTCGATATGGACGTGCGAGCGGACGCAGGCATTGACGCGGCCGAACTGGAACTGCCAGTCGTCAGCCGTTTCACTGTCGAAGCTTTTTTTGATATTGGCCGGATTGACCGGCGGCACCGTCAGGAAAACGGGACGGATGCCATTTTCTAAGCATTTTTGGCGGACCGCTTCCATGTCCTTCATGACGATGGACGCGCCTTCGCCGTTGCGCAGGCTGTTAGAGCCCATGAGGATGATGAGATAACGCGGATGGAAGGGCAGGACGTCCTTTTCAAAGCGTTCCCGCGTCATGGTACTCGTATTGCCGCTTTCGGCCAAATTGACCGACGGGAAATCGAGGTAGTGCTGATAGCTGAAGTCCCAGTCCGTAGGCGAATAGGAAACGCTGCCGCCGCCATGGCTGATACTGTCGCCGTACGTGGCTACTTCGTAATCGGCATCGGGATTGGTCACAAAGGGCTGGGCGTCGGAATAGACGCCGACAGGATTGCCGGCACTGTCGAGGGCCCGGACGCGCCAATAAAAGGGATGCGGCCCATAGCGCGCCTTTTGGTCGTATTGCTGAGCATATTGGGGATGGTAGACATCGATGCGGTGCTCCGACGGCGATATGCCATTGGGATTTTCCGGCGGTCCGTCAAGGATTTCCAGCTCGTACGACGCGGCGCCCGGTACGGCAAGCCAGTCGTATACAGGATATAAGAGGACCGTGCCGTTGCCCTCGTTGTAGGCCGACAGTGGTGTCGGTTTTTCTATAAAATAGCCCATACGGTCAATGGGGACCCGTTCCAGGTCCGAATAGTCACTGACGGGATTGCCATCCAGATCGAGGCCGCACACGCGGTAATAAAAGACATCGCCTGTAAACATATCGGGCAGAGCCAGCTCGATGCCGTTCGTATAGGCCCGCTGCGTATCGACGATGGGTTCGTAATAGGCTTCCTGCCCTGCTGTATCGGGCTCGTGCCGTTCCAGGACCTGTACGTCGTACATGACGGCCCCATCGACGCGGGACCAGCGCAGGACCGGGTGAATCGAAGCGGGTTCGTCTTCTGTATAGTGCAGCCACGCTACGGGCCGGTTGGCCGACGGCTGCGCTGCCGACGAGACGTATATTTTCTGTGCCTGCTCCAAGGGCGGCGCCACGACGTATCTGCCGTGCGTGCTCTGCCGCATTCTGGCGCCGGACATCCCCGTCGCGACGGTCAAGGCCAATAACACTGATAATACTAAGACACTCTTATTCCGCATCTGCTTCACCCCCCAATGTCCGCACTGCGCTTTTGATAATGTTTATCGTTCTTATTATACTATGCTTTGGCCGGTGCGACAACCTTTCCTTTGTCACTTTCGGCCTTTGCTTTTTCCTTCTTTTGTGTGGCTTCGAAGCCATACTGCTTCTTCCACGTATTGTCGAGCTTGCGAATTTCTTTTTCCGACAGCATCTTGGGCTTGGCCGTCAGGGCGGTCTGTAACTCCGTGCGGATTTTCGTGCCGTCGTCACCGCCGGCCAGGGTCATGATGCGCTGGCCATTGACAGAGAGGTCGGCCCCATTTTGCTGGATATTCCAGACGTTGGCCGCTGCCAGGCTGCTGGCTGCTGCCGTGCCCTTAGAAACGATTTTGACCGTGCCCGTATCCTTGTCCGTACGCGTTACGTTACGGCTCGTAAGAGGCGTCGTGACGACCTTCTTGTCGTTTTCGGCCTCACCGTAGACATTGTGGGTAACACGGGCCAGATTGCCTGCTACGAGGAAGGCCCGGCGCCGTGACGAGTAGTCACCGGACGGAGCCGGACGCAGGACCGGCAGGGCATTGACGTAAACCGTGTCACCGCCGACCTGGACGTGGTTGCCGGACCAGCGGGTCATACGCTGGCCGAGCTTTTCAATACGGCTGCTCATTTGCGGATGGTTGTTCGGGCTGAGGACGCGGCCAAAGCCTTCGCGGTAGAGGTCGCCGTATTTTTCATAGACGAGCTGCATAGAAGACGGCGCGCCGCCGACATTGAAGTTCGTATTCTTGAGGACGTTGAAGCCATCGGCATCGGCCTGTTTTTCCTGATCCATGGTAATCAGCTCGTTATCGATGTAGTTGACGGCAATACCGCCTAAGAGGACATCGAGGACGTCAGCGTTGCCGCCAAAGGCCAGGTCTACTGCCAGGGAGACGCCGATGCTCTTCATGACGCCGTTAATGGCGTGATGGTGCTCGCCGTGCTGCATTTCATGACAGAGCGTAAAGGCCAGCTCGTCGTCATCGAGGACGTTCATCATGCCCTGGTTGACGGAGATGACGCCGCCAATGGTTTCAAAGGCGTTGAGCTCCTGGCTGGGATTGGCGTAGACGTCGTAATCGCGCTTGATCATGCCCGTCTGGACGAGACGGTCCGTAATGCGTTCCAGCCGCTGCTGGGAATATAAGTCGCCGCTGACGCCGGTCTTGTCCTTGACCTGGGCCAGCATTTGCGGCTGGCCGTCGCGGTCCATTTTGCTGAGCTGCTGCTTAATGAATGCCGCAGCGGCTACGCCGTACAGAATTGTTTCCGTCGTCGACGCTGCTTGGGCCAGACCGATAGGAGCGCTAACCAGAGACGTGCCGACGAGTGCTGTCAGTATCCATTTCTTCCATTGTTTCACCCTGTCCCTCTCCTTTCGCGCAGTCAGGCAACAGGAGCTGCCGGCAGACGAGGTCTGCCTTTTTTGCACGGGGCCATTGCTTGATCTGCCATTCCCAGTGCATAGCGGCGTGCTTGGACGTAAAGGCCTGGCTCCAAACCAGGACAACAGGCTGGCGGGAACGCGTATACTTGGCGCCACGGCCGCTGTTGTGTGCAGCTACACGCTGGTCTACGTCGCGCGTCCAGCCCGTATAATAAGAGCCGTCGGCGCAACGTACGACATACGTATAATAGGCTTCTGCCTTATTTTTCAACAATTTGAATCGTTTCTACTACGACATCTTCTAAAGGTTTATCGCGGAAGTCTGTCTTGACGTGGCTGATTTTTTCGACGACATCATAATTTTCGACGACTTTGTCGAAAATGGAATGATGGTTCTGGAGCCACGGTGTCGGTACGACAGTGACGAAGAACTGGGAGCTGCCTGTATTCGGGCCGGCGTTGGCCATAGCCAGGACGCCCGGTTCGCTGAAATCGAGGCCCGGACCGAATTCGTCAGGGATCATTTCGTCGGAGCCGCCAAAGCCTGTGCCCTGGGGATCGCCGCCCTGAATCATGAAGTCGCCAATGATGCGGTGGAAAATGGTGCCGTCGTAGAAGTTGCTTTCAGCGAGCTTGCGGAAATTTTCTACCGTAATCGGTGCTTTGTCCGGGAATAATTCTACCGTGAAGTCACCGTTGTTCGTTTTAAATACTGCATATACTTTATTTTCTGCCATGATTATGTCTCCTTTAAATGATAATTTAAATTACTTACTCACTATTACTATACCTTAGAACGATAGAGATGACAAGGCAGTTTTTTTTCAAAAAGACGGGACAAAAGGCCGTAACTATGCTATACTTTGCAATATATACTGATATTATCAGGATTCGCAGTCAAGGGGCTGCCAATCCGTTTTTGCCGAAGGGATGTGCATATTTTGAAGTTAGGAATGGCGCAAATGTCTATGTCGAGAGACGTAGAGAAAAATCTGGAAAAGTCGCTGGCCTTTTGCGATGCCGCCGCCGGCTGTGACCTCCTCTTCTTCCCGGAAGTACAGCTGTCACCGTTCTTTGCCCAGTATGAAAAGCAGGATGCCTCGGCCTACTTATTTCAGCCTGATGCTGCCTGTATCGACTGGTTTAAGCAAAAGTGCCGGGAACACCACCTCTACATTTCTCCTAATCTCTATTTGGACCAAGGCGGCAAGGCTTACGATACAAATCTCTTCCTGACGCCGGCCGGTGAGCTCCAGGGGACGGCCAAAATGGTGCATATTTTCCAGGCTGAGCAGTTTTACGAGTGCGACTACTATACGCCGTCAGACGAGGGCTTTCAGGTCTTTTCTACGCCTTTTGGCCGCGTCGGTATCGTCATCTGTTTTGACCGGCACTTGCCCGAAAGTATCCGCACCTGTGCCGCCAAGGGGGCCGATCTGGTCATCGTACCGACGGCCAATACGAAGGCTGAGCCCTTGGAAATGTTCGAATGGGAAATGCGCGTCCAGGCCTACCAGAACCAGACCTTTGTGGCCATGTGCAACCGCGTAGGCAAGGAAGGCGGCATGGACTTTGCCGGCGAGTCACTGGTTATCGACCCATGGGGTGAGGTGCTCATCAAGGGCGACGCTACGGAACAGCTCCTGACATGTGACCTCGACCTGTCCCTGGCCCGCAAGGCCAAGGCCGAACGGCCTTTCCTGAAGCTGCGCCGGCCTGAGATGTACGAATAAAAAAAGCTGTGCAAAAATGAATTCACATTTTTGCACAGCTTTTTGCTTGTACGTAAGTTGAAATTATTTCAATTCAACCGTAGCGCCAGCTTCTTCGAGTTTAGCTTTGAGAGCTTCAGCGTCAGCTTTAGCAACGCCTTCTTTAACAGGAGCAGGAGCGCCATCAACGAGGGCTTTAGCTTCTTTCAGGCCGAGACCCGTTACTTCGCGAACAACTTTGATTACGCCGATTTTCTTGTCGCCAGCGCTGGAGAGGATTACGTCGAATTCCGTTTTTTCTTCAGCAGCAGCAGCCGGAGCAGCAGCAGCGGCAACAGCAACCGGAGCAGCAGCGGATACGCCGAATTTGTCTTCCATAGCTTTTACGAGTTCAGACAGTTCGAGAACGGTCATTTCTTCAATGGCTTGCATGATTTCTTCTTTAGTCATTTTTTGTTCCTCCAATGGTTTCTTATTAGTAAGAGTGTTTGTTTTTAGTTTATATTATGCACTTTCCTGTTCGGCTTTTTTAGCGCGTACAGCATCAAGCACATAAACCATGTTGCGGATATTGCCCTGCAATACGTTGACCAGACCGGAAATAGGGGCCTGCATGCTGCCAACCAATTTGGCGAGCAGTTCTTCGCGGCTCGGCAGGTTTGCCAGAGCTTCAACGCCAGCAGCGTCAATAACTTGACCATCACAGATACCGACTTTAACAGTCAGTGCTTCTGTTTTGGTTTCTTTGATGAATTCTTTGAGGATCTTAGCCGGAGCTACAGCATCTTCTGTGGAGTATGCCAAAGCGGTCGGACCTTCGAGGAATTCGCTCAAACCTTCATAACCAACTTCGTTTGCAGCAATGCGGGTCAAGGTGTTTTTGATAACCTTGTATTCTACATTACCTTCACGGAATTTACGGCGCAGTTTTGTAACGTCAGCAACGGAAAGGCCAGTAAAACCTACGAGTACAGCACCCTGTGCAGACTGCAGTTTTTCTTTCATTTCGTTTACGACGGCAATTTTAGCTGGGGAAATCGTTTTGTTTTGCGGCATAGACATTGTTTCGATACACCTCCTTAAAGTGGATTTATATCGTCTTAGCGTAAAAAACGGCCTCATTTCACATGAGGCCGAACTAGTCAAGTTTAGATATCTGCTAGTTTCTAAGCCTCAGATGGCGGGCTTGCGCCCATTATACATACCTTCAGTCTACAGCTAAGAGAGATATTATTTTGTTTCAGCTTTTACAGCACCTTTGATGCTGTACTGGTTGATGTGGATGCCAGGGCCCATGGTCGTACTTACCGTAATGGATTTGATGTACTGGCCTTTAGCGCCCGACGGTTTAACCTTAACCAACGTATCAACGAGGGTTGTCAGGTTTTCAACCAATTTATCTGCATCAAACGATTTCTTGCCGATAGGGGAATGAATATTGCCGGCTTTGTCCGTACGATATTCTACCTTACCTGCTTTACTTTCGTTGATAGCTCTGGTAACGTCCATTGTTACAGTGCCGACTTTCGGGTTAGGCATGAGGCCTTTAGGACCAAGGATTTTACCAAGGCGGCCAACTTTACCCATCATGTCCGGTGTAGCAATAGCTACGTCAAATTCAAGCCAGCCACCTTTGATCTTTTCAATGAGATCATCAGCGCCAACGAAATCAGCGCCAGCTGCCTGAGCTTCTTTTTCTTTATCGCCCTGTGCGAAGACGAGGACGGTTTTCGATTTGCCGATGCCGTGTGGCAGAACCAAAGCGCCACGAACCTGCTGATCGGCATATTTCGGATCTACGTTCAGATTTACAGCCAATTCAACGGTTTCGTCAAATTTAGCTAAATCCATCTTTTTCAAGATGTCGATTGCTTCTGCTACGTCATACTGCTGATGTTTATCGAACAGTTTAGCGGCTTCTGCGTATTTCTTACCAAATTTTGCCATCTAAGTGTTTCCTCCTTTGTGGTGATTAGCGGGGAATACCCCTTCCACGAGCCGAAATCAAGATTAGTCGACGATTTCGATGCCCATGCTGCGGGCAGTACCTTCAACCATCTTCATTGCTGCTTCAACGTCGTTGGCGTTGAGGTCCGGCATTTTAGTTTCCGCGATTTCGCGGACTTTATCGCGGCCCAGTTTTGCTACTTTTTTCTTGTTCGGTTCGCCCGAAGCTTTGTCGAGGCCTGCTGCTTTCTTCAACAGTACAGCTGCCGGCGGCGTCTTCGTGATGAACGTGAAAGAACGGTCTTCATAAACGGTAATTTCAACAGGAATAATGTAGCCAGCCTGTTTAGCTGTACGTTCGTTGAATTCCTTTACGAAAGCCATGATGTTGACACCAGCCTGGCCTAATGCAGGGCCAATCGGAGGCGCCGGAGTTGCTTTACCAGCTTCGCACTGGAGTTTTACCATTCTTGTTACTTTTTTTGCCATGGTGAGTTACACCTCCTTACACTACAAGATGTGGTCAAACGATTCGAAAGAATCTCCCACTCGCGGCATGTGCCGCATTTAGAAGTATTTATTCCAGACTTTTCTCAATTTGAGAATAGTCGACTTCTACCGCTGTTTCCCGACCGAACATGTCGATCAGGCCTTTCAGGGTGCCTTTTTCTTCATTGATTTCCGTAATGACGGCAATGAAGTTTTCAAAAGGTCCAGACGTAATACGAACCTGTTCACCTACTTCAACAGAAAGATGTACTTTCGGTTCGCTTTCAGCAATTCCCTGCGACTTCAGAATGCGTTTCACTTCTTCTGGCTGCAGCGGAACCGGCTTCGTCGCCGAGCCGACAAATCCCGTGACGCCAGGAGTGTTACGGACGACGTACCAGGAACGGTCATTGACTTCCATTTCTACGAGGACATAGCCGGGAAACACTTTACGTTTTACCGTACGTTTCTTGCCATCCTTCACATCCACTTCGTCTTCCATCGGTACGAGGATACGATTGATTTCGTTTTCCAGTCCCATGGATTTGACCTTCCGTTCCAGGTTAGCCATTACTTTATTTTCATAACCAGAATACGTATGGATAACATACCATTTCTTATCAGTTTCCATCTATGCGCGGGCCCCCTATCCGACAATGCTTCGGAGTAACCGGAACAGTTGAGAAAATACACCGTCAGACAAAGCAATAATCGCCATGACGACAATGGTGGCAACAATAACCATAACGGTATAATTAATCAATTCTTTTTTCGTCGGCCAGATGACCTTTTTTAATTCTGCCTTAACACCGCGGAGAAATTTGCCGTTCGCATCCTTTTTCTTATTCTTTTGTGCTTTCTTTGATGCTGTAGCTGCCATATAACCTCTCACATTCAAATAAGATTAAGCACATCTTATTTCAAACTTATTTCGTTTCTTTGTGTAATGTTTCTTTTTTGCAGAACGGGCAATATTTCTTCAGTTCCAAACGATCCGGATTGTTCTTTTTGTTTTTGTTTGTCCGGTAGTTACGCTGTTTGCATTCTGTGCATGCCAATGTAATAGCTGTACGCATTCCTTACACCTCTCTCAAATCGTAGTAAAAGCCTGCTCTCTAGTCAGGACTGCTTACCTAATGTATCATACCCAGCAGACTAAGTCAAGATAAAAACATGCTAACTTAAAAAAGCTAGGTGAACCTTGCACACCTAACTTTTCAAAGTATAGCATAGGATTGTCGTGCCTGTCAAGAAAGGCTGACCACGTGATCAGCCTTTCCGGCGCTTTTATACGGACGGCGCTGTCTTTACCAGACTGCCGGCTGTGTCTTCGTCGAGGGACGTGCCGGCCGTCGTGCCGGCAGCCGGTGCTACGGACTGCAGCGTATAGACCAGATTACCTGTAAGGCGCCCTTGCAGGCGGTACAGGATATACGCGTCTTCACTATCGATATAGACGACGTCGCTGTGTACGACGCCCGGCGCTGTGCCGTAGGCTGTCGTTACCATCTGCGTATCACCGTTCCAGCTCGTCTGCGTGTGCATAGCCGAAGCCAGGGTGAATACCGGCAGCCAGACGCTGCCACCCTTGCCAAGCGCCCGTTTCGCCAGTTTCTGGCCGTTGACGTAAAGGTCGTAGGCCTTGGCTACATACGTCGGCTGGCCGTCGGAGGCGGCGATCTTATTGTAAATATCGCCGTATTCTTCAAAATCTTCTACTCCGTAGCCGGCCAGGGCCTCTTTGACCTGCTGTGCCGTCAAGGGCTGGCGGCCATAGCCATCGGGGTAAATGTAATAGGAAATGGTGTGGTCCGGGTCGCGGTCGATGACGATGCGGTCATAGTAGATAATAACCGGTGTGCCGATGCTGACGCGGTTGTACAGGTCTTCGACATCGGCTTCGTGCATGCGGATGCAGCCGTGGGAGACGTAACCGCCAATGGAACTCGGCGCGTTCGTGCCGTGAATGCCGTAGTTGCCAAAAAGGCCGAGCCAGCGGTAGCCCAGGGGACAAGCGGGACCGGACGGAACCTGTGTGCCCGTATCGGGGTCGATCCACGTGGGATTTACTTCTTTATCGGTAATCGAATAGGTGCCGGTCGGCGAGGGCGTAGACGCTTTGCCTACACCGACGGGATACATGGTGATTTTCGTATCACCCTGGTAGAGAGTCAGGATGCGGCTGGCCAGATTGAGCATAATCTTTTTTTCATCGGCCTTTTTCGGCGCCGCAGTCTGCGTGTCTGCCGGCGCAGACGAAGCCGGCGTAATCGTCACGACCGGTGCCGCCGTGGTGTTGCTCTTGGCCGGCGCTTTGACCTGGACCAGCGCGCTGGCTGCAGCCTGGCTTGCCGCTGCATCAGCAAATGACGTCGGCACCGTCCGCAGGGTTGTTTCTTCCGGTGCCGTTGTACCGGCTGCCCAGGCCGTCGTTCCGGCCAGGGACAAAAGCGCACAGAGTGTGACTGCCATATGTTTTAACACTATAGTACCTCCTAATTCTGCCGCCCCTATGCCTAGGGGCGGCTATACACCGATTCTTTGCCGCACAGGTACAGGCTTTCGTTACCCGTCAGTTAATGCGGGCACTGATGCTGACGATGTAAAAATTCTGCACATCAAAGGCCAGCTGTTCGCCGCCTGTGCCATCGTATACGTACAAAGATTTATCGTTAAAATTATAAATATGATCGGCCGTCCCGTATACACGGGATAAGACGCTGGCTTCCATGCCTACGGCTACGTGATCGGGCGTAGTCAGGTTGTCCGTCGTGCACGTAGCGGCTACGGCCTGGCTGCCGTTTGCATCAAAGCCGACGAGAAAGCCATTATTATAGTTGTATTCCAAATAAGACTGGTCCCCATTGGAGCCTTCGTTTTTGCTGGTCGGTTCGCCGTAGACGCTTTCTACGTAGGCCGGCGTACAGCCCGGGCCGACACCGCCGATGGCAATGCGGTCATTGGCAATCTGTGCCGAAGCAACAGAAGACACCATACAGGCTGCACCCAAAAGCAGGACAGCCATTTTATTCTTTAGTAACGCAAACACACTATCAGACTCCTTCTCTTCCGTCTCTGTCAAATCTCCCTTGCGCGCTGCCATTTCTATGGCAGCACAGGGCTCAGCGTCCGGCCGTTTGAAGTCAGACTCTATTCTCGTCCCGGCAGAAGAAAGCCTATACGTCTCTGCGCCTCCTTGCCGGGCAGCTCAACAAAGCTGTACCGGTAATTGTATCACAAAGACCGGGCAAGAGCAACGCACAGCCCCTCATTTGCGGCGGCTCAGAGACGGTACCATGCCGGCCAGACAGAGGGCCGTAAAGACGAAGAAGGCGATTTCAATGTTGCGAACGAGCATAGCAGACGCCGGCAGATAGTCCCAGTGCAGGGACATGAGGAGCGTCACGATGGCTACGCTCAGGATCTGGCCAATGAGCCGCATGGTGCTCAATAAGGAAGACGCCATGCTATAGTAGCGTTTTTCTACAGAGCTCATGATGGCATTGTTGTTCGGTGCCGTAAAGAGGGCAAAGCCAAAGCCGATGAGCATGAGGATCGGCACGAGGGGCCAGAACAGCCGGGCCCGTACGGTAAAGGCCAGGCCCAGGAGACCGCAGGCGATAATGGCCATACCGGTCGAGCTGAGCGTCGTTGCCGGGTAGCGGTCGGAAAGGGAGCCTGTTTTAGGCGAAAGTATTGCCTGAATGACCGGCTGCACGAGGAGCAGCAGGCCCGCATCACGGGAGCTAAGGCCCAGGACAGCTTGTAAATACAGGGAAAGGAGAAAGCTGATGGCGAAGGTCGCACTGTAGTTGAGCATGGCCGCCAGGTTAGATAAGGTAAACATGCGGTTGTGCCAAAGGAGGGCTACGGGCAAAACGGGCTGTTCGCACCGGGTTTCATGGCGCAGAAAAATCGCAAACAGGATGAGGCCGCCGGCGAGAGCGCACCAGGCCCAGGACTGCTGCAGCAGTTCCGAAAGGCCGTACATGACGAGGACCATGGCCAGCCCATAGCCCAGGGCGCCCAGGCCATCGCCGCCCTTAGCCCCTTCGACGAGCCATTCTTCTTTCAGGAATTTCAGGATGGCCAGGCTGCAAAGGACACTGCAGACGATGATGAATAAAAAGATGCTGCGCCAGCCGAAATAATAGTTGAAAAAGCCGCCCAGTACCGGCCCCAGGGAGAGGCCTACGTAGACCATGGAGACGTTCCAGCCCATGGCCATGCCCCGCTTTTCCAAGGGGAAGACGAGGACCAGGATGGCCATGTTGGTAGCATAAATCATAGCCGCCGCCAATCCCTGCAACAGGCGCGCTCCCAAAAGCCAGGCCATGGACGTAGCAAAAAAAGCACAGACGGAAGACAGGGCAAAGAGCACGGTGCCCCAGAGAAAGATCTTGCGTTTCCCTATGCGGTCGGCTATTTTACCAACAGGCAGGAGGAAGACCACCGAGGCTAAGAGGAAAATCTCCAGGACCCAGCCCAGGGTACTGGCACTGGCCCCGAATTCCCGGCCCATGTCGGGCAAGGACAAGGTGAGGGAACTGCTCGTAAAAGGCGTCAGGAACGACGAAAGCATGACAATTCCCAATATTTTATAGGGCAAAGAAATGGACACAAAAAGGACCTCTCTCTCAAATAAGGGCATAACTATTATAAGACTTTCTCTCATTATACCTGGAAATAAGGCCCGTGAAAAGGAAAAAAACGGTCCCCTCACCGGGGACCGTCCAATACACTGTGAAACTTCGATTATTTGACAACCTGCGGTGCCGTTTTGGGGCCGCGGTGGCTGCGGTACCAGCCAATGAGGCAGACCGCAGCGGCACCGAGAGCCGGCAGGATGTAGGTAATGGCGCTGCCTGTGAGAGACTGCAAATAGGCACCGGCAATAGCGTCATGAACGACCATAGAGCCGCTTGTCCAGCCGAGGATACCGGCACCGGCATAGAGCAGGATGGGGAAACGATCCAGGACTTTACCGATGATCTGGCTGCCACCGACGACGATGGGGATACTGATGACGAGGCCCATGGCGACGAGGAGGAAGTGGCCGCCGGCGGCGCCGGCGATGGCCAGGACGTTATCGATACCCATAGCGGCATCGGCTACGAGGATGGTCTTGACGGCGCCCATGAGGCTGTTGGCTTCTTTTACATGTACAGCTTCATCCGTCTGGGCCGGCGCCAGGAGCTTTACGGCAATGGGCAGGAGAATGAGACCGCCCAGGGCCTGCAGGAAGGGAATGGTCAAGAGCCATACTGCAGCCAGGGTCATGAGCAGGCGTACGACGACGGCACCGGCCGTACCGATGAGAATCGCTTTTTTGCGCAGCTGTGCCGGCAGCGTATTGGCAGCCATGGCGATGACCACGGCATTATCGCCGGCCAGCACCAGGTCCAGGATGATGATCGAGCCTAAGGCTGCAAAAAATTCCCAAGATAAAAATGTCATTTCCATGTGTGTCCTCTTTTCTTTTACGATAAAATTTGTTAAAAAAAGAGACTTTCGCAGGATGGTATATCTTGCGAAAGTCTCACCTATTGTGTAGTCACAACGCTATCACCAGCCCTGAAACAGGGCATGTATGTTGATGATAGCCGAAAGGTTACTCCCTTTACTACTATATGAAAGTATATTAAAATTATAGCAAAGCAAGGATTTCCCTGTCAATAGACGGGGAAACAAAATTTCTTAGTATCCGCCTACAAAGGAGGAATCCCCATGAAGCACTATGATGTCATCATCATCGGCACTGGCGCCGCTAATATCGTCGCCGACGCTGCCTTGCGTGAAAATAAAACAGTTGCCCTCATCGAACGCGGGCGCTTTGGCGGCACGTGCCTGAACCGCGGCTGTATTCCGACGAAGATGCTGGTTACGGCAGCGAATGCTATTTGCGAAATCCGTGAAGCCCGCCGTATTGGCGTCAACGCCGAAAACGTGACCCTCGACTGGAAGCTCCTGTCAGAACGGCTTTGGAAAAAGGTCAATGAAAGCGAAGCTATCCGCGGTTACTACGACCGCTTCCCGACGATGGATACGTATCACGGTACAGCGTCCTTTTCCGGTAAAAAGGAAGTGACTATCAGCCTCGACGACGGCACGACGACCGTCCTCACAGGCGAGCGGATTATCATCGGCACTGGCGGCCGTACGCATATTCCCGACCTGCCGGGCCTTGCCGAATGCGGCTACGTCACGTCCGAAACCTTCTTTGGCAAGGCCTATCCGGACGCACCGTACAAGAGCCTGATCATCATCGGCGGCGGCCCTATTGGCTGCGAATTTGCCCATGTCTTCAACGCTGCCGGTACACACGTGACGATCGTCCAGCACAACGTACGCCTCCTGCCCAAGGAAGACGGCGATATTTCTGCCTTTATGCTGCGCCAGTTCCAAAACCGCGGCATAGACGTACGCCTGAACCAGGACACCATTTCCGTCCGTATGGAAGGCAACGAAAAGGTACTGACCATTCATAGCCGCGAAGACGGCCTTTCTGCCGAAGTACGGGCTGAAGAAATCCTCGTTGCCCCCGGCATCAAGCCCATGACCGAGCTGCTGCACCTGGAAAATACAGACGTGCAGACCGACCAGCGCGGGTATATCTTGACCAATGAATTTCTCGAAACGACGGCTGACGGAATCTGGGCCTTAGGCGACGTAAACGGCCTGGCACCGTTCCGCCACAAAGCCAATTACGAAGCGGAAATCATTGCCCATAATCTCTTCTCCGGCATGGCCCCGGACCAGTGGCGCTGGGCCCAATACGATACGGTACCGGCCGTGACCTATACGTACCCCGAAGCGGCCCACGTAGGCCTGACGGAAATCCAGGCCCAAAAGGCGGGCTATACGACGGAAACGGCAGTCAATCACTACTCGACAGCCGTCAAGGGCTATGCCCTGGGCTTTGAACCCGGTGCCTCTGACGACGGCTTCATCAAGCTCGTCGTCGACGGCAAGACACGTCACGTCCTGGGCGCCCACATCGTCGGGCCGGAAGCCTCGATCCTCATCCAGCCCTTCATCAACCTCCTTTCCTGCGGCACCCATACGATTACGCCGCTGCATGAGGAAATCGCGTCGCCGACGGCCCGTGCCTTGCGGCAAAAGCCCTTGACGCGGACACTGGACCCGCGCTCGGTCTATACGATTGGCGAAACCATGACGCCCCATCCATCCCTTTCGGAAGTGACCATGTGGACGCGGTATTACTTCGAGAAAAAATAGACCTGTACGCTAAAAAAAGAAGAGGCCCCTGCTTTGGCAGGCGTCCTCTTCTTTTTATGTAATACGGTACCAGCTGAGCCTCTCATTCGTAAGAAGAGGCTCCGCCAAAAAGTAAAAATCCCGCCCCGGCAGGACTTTTATCGTGCCAGGGCGGGACTTCCTATGTGCTTAGGCCTTAGGCTTCTTCAATAGCGCCAGCCGGACAGTTGTTCATGGCATCCTGTGCCGAAGCTTCCAATTCCGGTGCTACGTCATCAGGAATGGCTTCTGCTACGCCAGCGTCTGTCATGTGGAACACTTCCGGACAGGAAGCAGCGCACATACCGCAAGAGATACAGCTATCATTAACTTTGAATTTCATAATAAATCGCTCCTTTCAAAGCAACATATTTATGGTCACCGGAAATCCGGTACCTTGCATATAGTAATAACCCCTTAGGCATCCAGTGTCAAGAAGAGGGCCATTTTGAACGGCCCGTCAGCTTTGACGGAATGGCGGCCCAGTTTATCGAATTTAAAGGTTTCGCCAGCCTGAATGGGGTGATCCTGGCCTTCATAACCGATGATGCCTTTGCCTTCCAAGGCCAGGACCAGGGCTTCACCCGGTGCAGCATGTTCCGAAAGGCCTGTGCCATCGGCAAAGCTCATGATGGCCAGTTTCAAGTGGTCGTTGTTGACGACGTCCATGTTGACAATGCGGCCATCCTGATAGGGAACGAGATCGGCCAATTTAAAAACGTTACCAGCTTTTATCACTTTATTCATATGTGTATCCTCCTTTTGAACGATTTCCAAATATACTGTATCCTCAGCAGCTTTCATGCCCGTCGGCACATCTGCCGGTACGAGCAGGGCCTGGCCCGTCTTGACGTGCCATTCTTCTCCGGCCGTCGTGAAGACGGTCATACAGCCTGTATCGACGTACAGCAGCCGGGGAAAGGGACTCGTTTCGGCACTGATATCCGTATCCGCACCCAGAGAAAAACAGATCAAACTGCCTGCCTGGCTTTCCCAGAGGGCATTCGATACGGTGCACCCCGGTACAGCCGCATTTTCAGCTGTCAGGGAAAAGACAACGCCACTTTTACCTTTCATGATCATCACGCCTTTCCGGGCCTTGCGGCCCGTTCGTTCTTCTTTATGCCTTGATTATAGTCTGCCCTGACCGCCTTGTATGTTGTAAAAGTAACGGTTAGGAAAATTATTTTTTGACTTTTTGATTTTTATTTCCTTGCAATTGATCAAAATTTCTTTTCTTTTTTTATTGACAAGCACAGGCAATCTTGCTATACTAGCAGAGTACTTTTCGTGCCACTATAGCTCAGCTGGCAGAGCATCTCATTCGTAATGAGAGGGTCGTAGGTTCAAATCCTATTAGTGGCTCCAAAGTCTAAGAACTTCACTACTTAGTAGTGGAGTTCTTTTTTTATGTCTGCACCGGCTGCCGCGACAGGCTCTAGTCCTCTTCGTTCAGTCCCAGTTTATTGCGCCAGTAGTTTGAATACACGGCGCCCATGGGATTATGTGCCAGGACGCGGTCCTTGGCGATCAGGTTGGTCACCGGCCCCTTACAGGACGCATTGAAAATGGCATCATGGCCGACGCAGAGCCCGGCAGAGACGAAGAGCTCGCAGCCCTGTTCGTTCAGGAAATGGGCTTGGTTTTTCGGGTTGCACATGCTTTCGATAGGATTTTCCGGCGTGACCCGGGCTAGGCCCAGCTCGTCCTTGGCAATGCCGCAGTTTTTGCAGCAAATGGAATAGACGTCGAAGAACTTCGAGAAATAGTTGGCAATGAGCTCCATTTCGTGGCTTATGCCGACACAAAAGGCCAGGCCGATTTTTTTGTAGCCCATACGCTGGGCAAAGGCCGCTGTTTCCTGAATGCGCGTGTACTGCATATAATACGTCGCCTCGACATAGGCAGCGGCTTCCATGATTTTCCGTTCCTCAAGTGAATACTGGCTCAGGACGGCTTCCTTGTCGACAGGCGTACAGCTCACACCTTTCGTCGCACATATATGGCCACAGCTGCAATTCGCACAATCTCCTAACATAATGAGGCACCTCCTCCGGCAGGTTTCAGCATGGTATATAGCGTTATGTTTATTCCATCGTACCACAAATACGGTGCCCGTGCATCCTTTTTCTTCTCATTTAGAAAAAAAGAAGTCCGGACCACGTCATCACACGCGGTCCGGACTTCGCTATCGCATCGATTACCACGCCGGCGGCAACAGTCCCGCCAGGCTGCACAAGGCATAGATGCCGGCACTGCTAAAGAGGGCGACGACCAGGAGCTGCACAGGCAGGCTGGCAATACGGCCACACTGCCAGCAGGGCTGCCGGTTGCCCTGGCGCCGGGCCTGGCGCAGCATGAACACGGGCAGGATGGACATGATAATACCGCCAAAGGTACCGGCACTAAACAAGGCGTTGACAAAGCCTACGAGATTGCCTGACGCCAGAAAAACAGGCGGTATAACGATGACGGCCAGGCACAGGGCCCGGTCCTTTACAGCCCCTTCAGAGGCCAGATGCAGGCGGTCTACCATATTGGTCAAAAAGCTTTCCGAAATGGCCCAAAAGGACGTCAGCATCGCGCAAAAGGTGAAGGCATTAACCAGGAAAAAGAAAATATCCGGCTGCAAGGCCCGTCCCCACGAGAGAGACGCTACTTCCGTAATCTCTGCTACAGGCAGCATGAGGAAAACAGACAAGGGCACGATGGCCAGGATGAGAAAGGAAATGCCCATGCCGGTCAAGAGGGACGGCACCAGTTTTTGTGACGCATGGGTAAAGCCACGGGCCAGCTCCGGCACAATATATTGGACGGCATAACAAAAAACGGCAATATTAAAAACTGGGACGGCATAGGCCCAGTGGGTATATAAAATATCTGCTACAGGCACGCGGGCTGATACGACAGAGGCCCCGGCCAAGAGCAGCAGCATGACAATCATGCCCAGGCTGAGAAATTTTTCGGCTACACCGGTCACCTTCAGGCCGCCCCAGACGACAACGGTCGCACCGGCAGCAAAGAGGATACCGGCCAGCTCCGGCGTAAGGCCCGTACACTCGCTGAGAATCCGGCCACAGCCTGCCGTATAGGCAATGAGACTGCAAAAGGACGTGGCGCCAACGGAGAAAAAAATCAGCCAGGAACCGATTCTCCCCACGTACTTTTCAGCCAGGCCGGAAAGCTGCAACGGCTCTTGTGTCCGCAAGGCTGTTTCCGCAACGTACAGCATGGAAATGTCGGAAAAAATCCCGGCTACGACGAGCCATATGAATAAGACAGGCCAGCCGGCCAGACGGCTCGCGTAGGCCAGGCCTAAGACACCGGAGCCAATAGTCGAACCGACGACCAGCATGGCTGCTTCCATAAAGGTAAGACGATGCACCTTCAAAGCACTATTTGCGGCGGCAGTGCCAGCCGCTCTCGTATCCAACTCACTTACATATTCCATCGGCGTATTTCCTTCCATGGGAACGATTGGTTGGATGTCAGCATGTCGCGTCCATTATACACAGACAGACTGTCCCTGACAAGAGGTTTTTTCGTGATAATTTTCACGTGTATATAATCTAATCATATAAGGACACCGAAAAAAATTTTTCCTCATCAAAGTGTTCGTTGTGCCTTTTTCTCTGACTGCGGCTTCCCTCTCATTTGACAGAATATTCCTGCAGGCTGTATAAGAAACGGAAAATTTCAATCACTTGTTGCTAAAACAGAACAAGTGTGATATGATACGGCCGAGGCAAAAGATAGCATCACGTTACGTGAGTTATACTTTTCGGTTTTATATTTTGAATGGATGGATTGTCAGCTGCTTGGATCTTTTTAGACCGAGACAGAAAGGATACTCATCAAAGACCGCGCTCTTTTTGCGCCCTTTTACGCCAAAAAAGGAGCAAGAGTTGCGCGTATTGACGTCTGCATGTCCCATGCACCTTTCAGTCTGCGCTGAAGGGTGCTTTTTTTATACTCTTTTGCCCCAAAAAACATCAAAAGGAGTGTATGAACCTTGAAGATTTTTCGCACAGTCAAAGAAATGCAGGAATTTGCCCTGAGCCTGAAGCAGGAAGGCCGCCGGATTGGCCTGGTACCCACGATGGGAGCCTTACATGAAGGCCATTTGACGCTGATGCGGGCGGCAAAAGAAGCTACGGATTTCGTCATCGCATCGGTCTTCGTCAACCCGACCCAGTTCGGTCCCAATGAAGATTTTGACGCCTATCCGCGGCGTTTTGAAGAAGACTGCCGGAAGCTCGAAAGCGTCGGCGTCGATGCCGTCTTTCATCCGCAAGCGGCAGACATGTATCCCCAGGGCTTTTGTACGTACGTCAACGTCGAAGGCGATATTACGCATAAGCTCTGTGGTGCCCAGCGGCCTATCCACTTCCGCGGTGTCGCCACAGTCGTAACGAAGCTCTTTAACATTACCCAAGCAGACGAAGCCTTTTTCGGCCAAAAGGATGCCCAGCAGGTCGTCGTTGTCTGCCGCTTTGTCCAGGATCTGAACTTGCCGGTTCATATCAACATGGTCCCCATCGTGCGGGAAGAAAGCGGCCTGGCCCGCAGCTCGCGCAACGTCTATCTGTCGCCGGAAGAAAAGACGGCAGCCCTCGTCTTGTCGCGCAGCCTGCGCCTGGCAAAGGACGCCTATGAAAAGGGCGAACGCAGCGCAGCCGTCCTGAAGGCGCTGGTAACGAAAGAAATCGAAGGGGAACCCCTGGCCTCTATTGACTACGTAGATCTCTTCTCTTTCCCGGCCCTTGAAGCAATCGAAACGGTCGATGAAAAGAGCCTCCTCGCCGTGGCCGTACGCATTGGCAAGACGCGCCTTATCGACAACATCATCTTAGGCTGACAAAAAAAGCACGGCCGCGCCGGGATTACCCGGCACGACCGTGCCCTGATACTACGTGAGAGGAGGTATGGGTGTTAACCTAAGAGGTGTTTTACCAGTTCCGGTACAGCGGCGTAATCGCTTTCTTCCGGATTCCACTGGGACCGGATATTGTCGTCGATGACGTCAAAGCCGGATTCTTTCAATTTAGCCTGGAGAATCTTGACAGATTCACCGCTCCAGCCATAGCAGCCGAAGGCAGCGGCTCTCTTATTCTTAAACTTCAGCTGTTTCAGGAATTCCAGCCAGCCGGCAACACTGGAAAGGATGCTGCAGCCGACGGTCGGCGAACCGACGGCAATCGCCTTGGATTTAAATACTTCCGTCATGACTTCATTCTTATCGGACTTGGCAATATTGAAGACCTTGACTACTGTATCCGGGCTCTGGGCGTGGATTTCCGAAGCGATCTTGTGGGCAATGGCTTCTGTGCCGTTCCACATGGTATCGTAGGCAATGGTAACCTGGTTTTCCTGGTAGGCATCCGCCCACTGGGCATATTTTTCGACGATCTGCAGGGGATCGGTGCGCCAAATAGCACCGTGGGACGGAGCGATCATTTCGATAGGCAGGTTGAGTTTGCCGATTTCTTCGAGTTTCTTTGTCAAAATGGGGGCAAAGGGGTTGAGGATGTTGGCGAAGTATTTCATAGCTTCGCGGTTCAGGAGACACTGGTCGGCTTTGTCGTTGAACAGTTCTTCTACGGCATAGTGCTGGCCGAAGGCATCCATGGAGAAGAGGATGTTATCGCCGGTCATATACGTTGCCATGGAATCAGGCCAATGGAGCATACGCATTTCTACGAAAATGAGCTTTTTGCCATTGCCGATGTCGAGGCTATCGCCGGTTTTGACGACGTGGAAATTCCAGCCCCGTTTACCGTACTGGCCTTCAATGCTGCGGACAGCGTTGGCCGTGCAATAAATAGGCGTATCAGGAATTTCTTCCATGAGCGTCGTCAAGGCGCCGGAATGGTCGCATTCGCCGTGGTTGGCAATGATGTAGTCGATCTTGTGCAGATCGATTTCCTTTTTCAGGTTTTCGATAAAGTCGAAACGATGGGGAACCCAGATCGTATCGACGAGGACCGTCTTTTCTTCTTCAATCAGATAGGCGTTCTGGCTGGAGCCGTTGTAAATCGAATAATCATCGCCGTGGAAGCTTTCCAGTTCCCAATCGACATAGCCAATCCAGCTGACATTACCTTTTACATGTTTTCTCATAACACTTGCCTCCTTAAAATTCAAATAGTTATACTTATTATTTAGTATACACTATCTCACGCGTTTTATCTAGAAATACTTCGTTACTGCACTTTTACGTCGGGATTCTTTTCGCCGAATTTTTCCTTCAGGACAGCGCCGATTTCTGCCCGGCTCTTGCCCTGTTTTTCCAGATTCTTCACGGTCTTATAAGCCTGGAACAGGGTGGACGGACCGATTTCAGAACTGAAGAAGCCGATCCCCTGGTTCCACGCCAAGAGTTCAAAGACGTCGTCCAGGGCCGCTGACGGCAAGCCATGGATATAGGCCTTGACCAGTTCCCGCGTAGCCTGACGCATGCGGCCGGCACCGACGGCATTGGTCAGGGACAAGAGGAGACGGAATTCATAGGGCAAAAAGCGTTTCGAATCATTCCAGGTGAGATCCCAGAAGGAGACGGACAGCTTGCCCAGTTCATCGTCGATGAGGGGCATGTTGGTCAGTGCGGCCGGGCGCATGGGAATGTCACCGGGATCACTGCCAGCCGTCGTCTTATAGAAGTAGGCATGAAATTCGGCATCACCGGTCTGTTCCGTGTGATATTCAAAGCCTAATTCCTGCATGACTTCATACAAGGGAATGGGGTCAAAGTTTTGGACCACTTCCAGGCCGGCGCCAACGGGCAGCTTGGCTGCCTGCTGTTTCAGTCTGGGAAAGAAGTTTCCCTGAATGCCCCGTACGTCTACTTTTTTGAAATCCTTGATTTTGTCCTGCCAATCGATAAAGCTCATATATATCGCTCCCTTCACCGTTTCCGGTTGGTATTTTATCTAGCTCATTAGGACTGCTTCGTCCTTATGGCTGTAGTATACGATAAGGAGAAAAATAAATATGTTGTTATTACAACGATATTGAGAATTTCTTACAAAAAGACCTGCATAGCGCGTTATGCAGGTCTTTTCCTATATACTACGCTCAATAGAATTGTTCGAGTGTTTCCTTTTTGCCCAAGATGAGGATCGTGTGATCTTCCGTAAAGACCGTCTGCGGCGTGATTTCAGCCGTAAGCTCTTCGCCTTTCTTGAGGGCCAGGATATTGATGTGGTAGTTTTTGCGGATATTCAGATCGCCAACGGTCTTGCCGATCCAGGCCTGGGGAATGGCCACTTCACAAACGGCGTAATCCTTGCTGATGATGAAGTATTCAAAAAGGGAATCCGAGCCGTAGCGCAGGGCTGTGAGAAAAGCCGTCTGCTTTTCCGGGTAGACCGTGACGTCGGCACCGCAGCGGCGCAGGAGGTTTTCGTGAATTCCCCGGGAGGCACGGGATACGACGAGCTTAGCGCCCAAGTCCTTGAGGAGGGCCGTCGTTTCCATGGAGCTCTGGAAATCATCACCGATGGTCACCAGGCAAATATCAAAATTAGGAATCCCCAGGGATTCGAGAAAGCTTTTATCCGTACTGTCCGCAACGAGGCCGTTCGTCGCATAGGGCAGCATTTTCTGTACCCGTTCTTCCGACGTGTCGACGACGAGGATTTCATGACCCATGTCATGAAGAATCATGCAAATATGGCTGCCAAAATGGCCTAAGCCGATGATTAAAATAGATTTCACGTGGTTGTCCTTCTTTCTTAACCGATAACGACGTCTTCCTTGACGTAGTGGCTGCGCGTGCTGTCGAACTTGGAGTGGACGGCAAAGACGAAGGTCAGAGCGCCGACACGGCCAAAAAACATGAGGAAGATCAGGATATACTTGGAAAGCGTGCTCAGCTGGTCCGTAATGCCAATAGACAGGCCTACTGTCGCAATAGCCGAAACCGTTTCAAAGCACGAATCGAGGATGGAAATATCATCCAAGGCGGAAATGAAGATGGTGCTGAAGATGATCAAGAGGAGATACATCATGAAGAGCACCGTTGCCTTGTGCAGTGTATCCTCGGAAATACGCCGGCCAAAACAGGAAATATCAGAGCTGCGCCGCATCATGGCCCACACCGATGCCAAGAGGGCAAAGGCCGTCGTCGTCTTGATGCCGCCGGCCGTCGAGCCCGGTGCCCCGCCGACGAGCATGAGCAGGATCAGGATGGCCCGGTTGGATTCGGAAAAGGTCATGAGATCGACGCTGTTAAAGCCGGCTGTACGCGTCGTCACGGCCTGGAACATGGCCGGGAAGAGGTACATCGTATCGTGGTTCTGGCCAAATTCCGTAGCGTAAAAGATGAGTGTCGGCACGATGATGAGCACAGCCGTCATGATCAGGATGATCTTGGACTGCAGACGGTACGCGCGGACGTGAAAACCGTGGGTCCGCACATCTGCCCAGGTCATAAAGCCCAGGCCGCCAATGATGATGAGCAGCATAATGACCGTATTGACGACAGGGTTGAATTCATAGGTGATGAGGGAACCGCCACCGGCCGGTCCCATGATATCAAAGCCGGCGTTACAAAAGGCCGAAATGGCATGGAACATGGCATACCACCAGCCTGTGACCCAGCCGTATTGCGGCGCAAAGACCGTATACAAAAGCAGCGTGCCTACGAGCTCAATGATGGCGACATACTTCAGGATGAAGAGCACCATCTGGACGATGCCCTTGAGCTGTGGCGCCGCCAGTGCTTCCTGCATGGTATTGCGCTGCATGAGGCCGATCTTACGGCCTGAAAAGACGGTCAGGGAAATGGCCGCCGTGACGACGCCCAGGCCGCCGACCTGAATGGCAAAAAGAATGACCGCCTGGCCGAAGAAGGTCCAGTAGGTCCCCGTATCCTGTACGGAAAGGCCCGTTACGCAGACGGCGGAAACGATCGTAAAGAGGGCATCCGTAAAGGTAGCACCGGCACCATCGACAGTGGCTGCAGGCAGCATAAGCAGGGCCGTCCCGGCCAGGATAAAGAGCGCAAAGCTGTACACGATGATCTGCGCCGGCGACAGGGACCGCCCGTATTTCAGTACATCCATATATTTCCTCCTGCCCCAAAGAAAGGGACATTGAAATTTTCCGGCACCGTCGTGCGGCGCCATATATCATCCACATAGAATAGGCTAAACGGCCCATATTGTCAAGCAGTTTCCCAGGAAGTTATAGTTTGTTTAACACTGCCGGTCCCGGCGTGCCGGCACTTTACGGCATGGCCAAAAAGGTCTATGCTGTACGTATGCTATATATGATTTTATTTTCATAAGGAGATGAATCGTATGACTAACGAAGAACTGACGCACAGGGCCGCCGAGGTGCGCTCGTACGTCGTCAAGATGCTGGCTGCTGCAGGCGCCGGCCATCCCGGTGGTTCTCTGTCTATCGTCGAAATACTGCAGGTATTATACGGCGAATTCATGCATGTCGATCCCCAAAAGCCCCATTGGCCTGACCGGGACCGGCTCATCCTGTCCAAGGGCCATGCCGCACCGGCCCTCTACGCCACGCTTATGCTGCAGGGCTTTTTCCCGGAAGCAGAGCTTTGGCAATTGCGCCAGTGCGGTGCTATGCTCCAGGGCGTACCGGATATGAACCGCACGCCGGGCATCGACATGTCTACAGGCTCTCTGGGCCAAGGCCTGTCGGCCGGTAACGGCATGGCCCTCGGCGCCCGTCTCGACCATGCCGCTTGGCATACGTATGTCCTCTGCGGCGACGGAGAAATTGAAGAAGGCATTATCTGGGAAGCGGCTATGACCAGCGCCCACTTCAAGCTCGATAACCTGACGCTCATCATCGACCACAATAAGCTACAGCTAGGCGGCACGACGGAAGACGTCATGAACATCATGCCTATCGACGCCAAATTCCGCGATTTCCATTGGCACACGATTACCATCAACGGCCACGACTTTACGCAAATCAAAAGCGCCTTGCAGGAAGCCCTGGCCCACAAAGGCCAGCCGACGGTCATCATTGCCGAAACGGTCAAGGGCAAGGGCGTCGATTTCATGGAAAATAACAAGGAATGGCACAATAAAGCCTTAGATGCCAAGGATGCCGCAACGGCACTGAAGGAACTGGGAGGTGAAGGCTGATGGCACAATCAACACGGGATGCATACGGTCATGTCCTGGAAACGGAAATCTATAAAAATCCGGACGTCGTCGTCGTCGATGCGGATATTGCCTCGTCGACACGGTCAGAAAAGTTTAAAAGCAAAGCACCGGAACGGTTCTTCAATGTCGGCATTTCCGAACAGGACCTCCTCGGTACGGCAGCCGGTCTGGCCGCCGTCGGCAAGATTCCTCTGGCCGGCTCGTACGCCCTCTTTACAGAACGGGGTTTTGAAATTACGCGTAATTCCATTTGCCTGCCCAACCTGAACGTCAAGATCATCGTCAGCCACGGCGGTCTCACCATTGGCTCCGACGGGGCTACCCATCAGGCCGTAGAAGACCTGGCTATTATGCGCAGCCTGCCCAACCTGACGGTCATCAACCCGTCTGACGCGTGGGAAACGGAAGAAGCTGTCAAAGCCGCCATTGCCCACAAAGGACCGGTCTACATCCGCCTGGGCAAGGACGCTGTACCGGATATTCATGAAAGCGGCAGCACCTTCCATTGGAACAAGGGGGAAATCCTCCGTGACGGTTCAGACGTAGCCCTCATCGGCACAGGCCGCATGACGGCAGAAGCCTTGGCAGCAGCAGACACGCTGGCCCAAGAAGGGATTCAGGCAATGGTCATCAACATGCCTACGCTGAAGCCCATCGATGCAGACCTCATCGAAAAAGCAGCCCGCCAAACAGGCTGCATTGTCACGGCAGAAGAAGCCTCCGTCATCGGCGGCCTGGGCTCGGCCGTAGCCGAAACGCTGGTGCGCCGCTATCCTGTCCGCCAGGAATTCGTCGGTATTCAAGACACCTTCGGCGAATCGGGCTCATCAGCCGACCTCTTAAAGAAATACGGCCTCACAGCAGCGGATATCGTCGCTGCCGCCCACAAGGTCAGGGAAACGTAATTGCCTGTAACAAACAAAAAGACCGGAATCAAAAACACGCGATTCCGGTCTTTTTCTTATCTATCCCGCCAAACAGTACACTCTGCTAAGGTACGGCGCGGCCGTGGCGCCGGCTCTTCTGCCGCTACGCCGACAGCCAGGGCGGCGACGAGTTCGCCGTCCGTTTCCAGACAGTTGCGCAGCTCCCCATAGGCAAAGTAAAAGTCACAAATCCACAGGCTGCCATAGCCCAGGGACGTAGCTGTCAAGGTCATATTCTCGATAGCCGCCCCGATGGACTGGACATTACAAATTTCAGAGATGCGGTCTTCCGTCTCTAAGGGCTGATGGATTTCAAAGCCCAGCGTATTGACGACAAAAATGACGGCACCGGCCTGATTCATTATGTCCCGCGTCTGTCTGGCGCCGGCCAAATAGGGTGCGCTTTCCGGCAGGAGCGGCGTCTGCGCTTCCCGGTCGAGGCCCAGGCCCATGACGGTCACCATTTCGTCCTTAGCCGCGCCTGTGACGACGATAAAGTGCCAGGGCTGCCTGTTTTTGGACGACGGTGCCAGGATGCCGGCTTCGATAATTTCCTCGAGCACTGCACGGGGCACAGGGGCGGCCGCATACTTGCGGATACTGCGGCGTGTTGTAATTTCTTTGATCATGCCAGGTCCTTTCCAAAAAATATCCCTGCCACAGTATAGGGCAGGGAGAAAGACGCTTAGAATTCTTTGACGAATTTTGCATGCGTGTGTTCCATGCCTTCCCGCATATAGAAGCGGTGGGCATCGACACGGATATTACGGCTTGTCACTTCAATGAGAACGCACTGGTGTTCCTTGGCAATCGCTTCGGCTGCTTCCAGCATACGGGCGCCTGTTCCCTGGCTGCGTACATCAGGCGTAATAAAAAATTCCAACACTTCTGCTACATTGCCGCCGTGATGGAGCTGCCGGTCAAAGCGCATATTGAGGACGCCACAAACACGGCCGTCCAGTTCGCCTAAGAGGCAGTAATAATCGTTGTCGTTCAATTGTTCCTTATATATCTGGGCAAACGTATCGTAATCCAATTCATGGCCTACAAGGGCGCTGATCAATTCATGGACGCGATCGAGGTCTGCTGCTGTACTTTTTCTTAACATAAGGCACCATCCTTTCCTAACCAGATCATCTGCGTACTGGTTCTCTTCTTATTATAGCAGGAAAGAAGCGTTTTTCTGTATTCTCCGCCATAGAAATCTGCTATTGCATATACCAAAATTGCAAGAAGCCCGTTTTCCCATGCTACCATTCGTGCTATAATTAAAAACACCGTATACTTTTTTACACCATGACAATCGAGGTTTTTCGTATGAAAATAGCATTTTTTGATTCCGGCATGGGCGGCCTCAGTGTACTGCACCACGCCATGAAGGTATTGCCACACGAACAATTTATTTTCTTTGCCGACGAAGATAACGTACCCTATGGTACCAAAACGAATGAACAAGTATTTGACTACGTCAGCCAGGCCTTCTCCTTTCTCATGACCCAGGACGTCAAGGCCATCGTCGTCGCCTGCAACACGGCGACGAGCGTAGCCGTTCAGGCCCTGCGCCACCAGTATTCCATCCCCATCATCGGCATGGAACCGGCGGCAAAAAAAGCGCTCGATATGGATAAAAGCCGCAACCGCGTGTTGGTCATTGCTACGCCGGTCACGGTCCGTGGGCACAAGATCAAGGAATTAATCGAAAAGTACGACACAGAAAGCCTGGTCGACCTCTTAGCCCTGCCAAAGCTCGTTGAATTCGCCGAAAAGGGGGA
Organism: Caecibacter sp. AF58-12pH5A; assembly: GCF_027681725.1. Taxonomy (NCBI): domain Bacteria; kingdom Bacillati; phylum Bacillota; class Negativicutes; order Veillonellales; family Veillonellaceae; genus Caecibacter; species Caecibacter sp. AF58-12pH5A. The sequence continues at coordinate 29,621 of NZ_JAQDBC010000027.1, forward strand.
TTTCTCCTCTCCTGCTGTAGAACAGTATCTGCAGGAACAGTTTGCCCCCTATGATTTCAGCAAATACGCCAACCTGGTATTAGGCTGCACGCATTTCAATTACTTTAAGGAAACACTGCGCCGCATCCTGCCCGGCCAGGTCCGCTTTGTCGACGGCAACGAAGGGACCGTACGGGAATTGATCCGGCAGCTAGATTTCCATAAAGGGCTGGAATATCTGCCCCAGGAAGTAACGTACTACTATTCGGGCCATAAAGTAACCGATCCGGCAGAGCTGCAACGGATTCAAGGCTTTTTAGACCAGCTGGAAAAGGTCTATACCATCGAATAAGACAGCGAAAGAAAATAAAAACGACAACGGATGCGTTCTGTTGTCGTTTTTTATGTATGTCCTGCCGTATGGCTTTCCCGGATCACCAGGCGGGCCGGAGCCCCTTCCGGCGCATAGAGCGCCGCCTCTACGCCCAGGGGCAGAAAGGCTTTATCCGAACCGTGTCCTACAGGCAGGCCGCGTACAGCCGGTTTACCGGCGAGCTTAGCATAATAGGCCAATACCTGGTCGGCTGTAAAGTCCCCCGGGTCATGGGGACAATCGATAAAATCACCATAGACGATGGCTTCTACGCGCTGGAGCAGGCCGTTTTGCCACAGCTGGTTGAGCATGCGGTCCAATCGGTACGCATCTTCCCCAACGTCCTCGAGAACCAAAATGGCACCGTCCCCTTTTAACTCATAAGGCGTTCCAGCCAAGGAAGCCACGACAGTCAGATTGCCGCCAATGAGGCGGCCTGATGCCTCACCTGGTACGAGTGTTGTCAGCTGCCGGCCTGGCGGGAGTTTCACTTCCCCAATAGGCGCCGTTGCCGCCAGACCTTGCTGCAGCTGCTGTTCTGAATAGGAGCGGTCATCATGCAGGGTGACCAAAAGGGGGCCACTGACCGTAACCAAATGACTCTTTTCATAGAGAGCCGCCTGCAGGGCCGTAATATCGCTAAAGCCAATGAGCATTTTGGGGTGAGCAGCAATCATGGCGTAATCCAGCTTGTCCAATATGTGGGCACTGCCATAGCCGCCATTGAGACAGAGGATGGCCTGAATCCGGTCATCGTGAAAAAAATCGTTGACGTCACGGGCCCGTTCGTCATCGGTACCGGCAAAATACCCAGTCTGCGCCAGGGCGTGCGGAGCCAGCTGCACACGGTAGCCCAAATGCTGTAAGGCCCGTATCCCCGGGGCCAGATCGATTCCCTCGCTGTGCGTAGCCGGTGCGACGATGCCGATCGTAGCACCGGGCTGTAAGGCCGGGCCTTTACCCATTGGTGTTGCCGCCAGTGACAGACTGCCGGCCAGGGTCAGGACCGCCGCCAGGACAAAGGCTGCGAGCCCTCTCATTTCACCGGTGCCTGCGGGCCTCTGTAGTAGCGCTGCATGCCCGTTACGTAATTATTATAGTCATTCAGGTACTTACCGGTCTTTTCTTTATAACACAGGTTGACTGTCACATAGTCTGCCAGCTGGCCATGCTGAATGCGTTTGCTCATAGGAATAGCCGTCCACGAATGGAAATTTTCTTCGTAAATCCAGGCCTGTTTACCACTATCGATCTTATAGGTAATCGTATAGGTTCCTGCGATTTTTCCCGAATCCTCTTGGGAATTGAACATGTTGACCGTAAAAATCCATTCGCGGCCATTATCTTCTACAGTCTTCAGGGAGCTGAGATCGACGTAAACCTCATAGCCTAAGCCGAAATTGACAGGCCGATAATTGGGATTTTCTGCTAAGGGGCTGTTAAAATACGCCTGCGCCGGCAGCCCCGGTACGGCAAATACACCTAAGCCCAACAACAGGGCTACGAGTAATTTATGATATATTTTCATGATTATTCCTCCTACTCATATATTGATAATTCCATACGTATGTCTGCATCCGCAAAGGGCGAATCATTGGCAGGCGTACGGTAAAAGCCGTACTTTTCGTACAGATGGATGGCCGGCTGCAGAATATGGCTCGTATAGAGGACCAGCTTTTCTGCCTCTCTGGCACGGGCCCTTGCCAGCAGATACTCTAAGAGGAGACTGCCTACGTGCCGGCCCTGACAAGCCGGTGTGACGGCGAATTTTGCCACCTCGTACACAGCCGGTGCATGCGGCACGAGGGAGATCGTACCGACATTCTTCCCGCTCAGGCGGGCAAAGAAAATATCGCCGCCTCTGGCGATGACGGCTTCACGGGGATGCTCCATGAGGGCCAAATCCCCCGGCTCAATGCTCAAATACCGTTCCAGCCATTCTGCTGCCAGGTTGTAATAATCCTGCTGGTAGTCATCTTGCCAGCCGACGATTTGTACGTTATTCATATTCCTTCCCTCCTTCTATCCAGTATAAGGAAAAAGCAGAAGGCCTGCAAGCCTCGTTCCCGTAGGAACAGGCTGCAGGCCTTCTTTTTCCGCATGCCTATCAGGCTTCTGCTTCCGGTACTGCTTCTGCTGCGGCTTGTTTCTTTTCGTACGTGCCGCGCAGGATGTTCATAAATTCTTCTCCTGTAATCGTTTCTTTTTCATAGAGATATTTTGCCAGTTCATCGAGCTTATCCCGGTTTTCCATGAGGATTTTTTTCGCCCGGGCGTGCTGCTCTTTGACGAAGGAAACGACCTTAGCGTCAATATATTTCTGCGTTTCCGGTGCACAAGCCAGGGATGTATCGCCGCCCAAATACTGATTGGTCACCGTTTCCATGGCAACCATATCGAATTCGTCGGACATGCCATAGCGCGTAATCATGGCCCGGGCCAGCTTCGTCGCCTGTTCAATATCGTTCGAGGCGCCTGTCGTAATCTGACCGAAGACCACTTCTTCTGCAGCCCGGCCGCCCGTAAAGGTAGCAATCTTGTTTTCCAGTTCTTCCTTTGACAGGAGGTACTTATCCTGCTGGTCGACCTGCATGGTATACCCTAAGGCACCAGACGTACGGGGAATAATAGTGATCTTCTGTACCGGTGCCGAATGGCTCTGCATGGCCGCTACCAGTGCATGGCCAATTTCATGGTACGCTACGATTTTCTTTTCTTCATCTGACAGGATGGCGTTCTTCTTCTGATAGCCGGCAATGACGACTTCAATACTTTCTTCCAGGTCAGCCTGCTTTACTTCGTCGCGGTGATCACGCACGGCACGCAGGGCCGCTTCGTTAATGATATTCGCCAGCTCGGCACCGGACGCGCCGGCAGCCATGCGGGCAATGGTATGAAAGTCGACATCAGAAGCCAACGGAACGTTTTTAGCGTGGGACTTGAGGATTTCCTGACGGCCAATGAGGTCCGGCAGTTCTACCGGCACGCGGCGGTCAAAACGTCCGGGACGCAAGAGTGCCGGGTCCAGCGATTCCGGGCGGTTCGTAGCAGCTAAGATGACGACGCTGTCATCGCCGTTAAAGCCGTCCATTTCTGTCAGCAACTGATTCAGTGTCTGTTCCCGTTCACTGTTACCCATAGCATTGCCTGTACGTTTTTGGCCAATGGCATCGATTTCATCGATGAAGATAATACACGGTGCCTTTTCCTTAGCCTGCTTAAAGAGATCGCGCACCTTAGAGGCACCCATGCCGACGAACATTTCTACGAATTCCGACCCGGCAATGGGGAAGAAGGGAACGCCGGCTTCACCGGCTACGGCCTTCGCCAGCATCGTTTTCCCTGTGCCCGGAGGACCGACGAGAAGGACCCCTTTCGGCATCTTCGCCCCTATTTTGGCATATTTATCAGGATGATGGAGAAAATCGACAATTTCTGAAAGATTTTCCTTGGCTTCATCTTCTCCGGCTACGTCATCGAAACGGATGCCGCCCTTGGTAGAAGGTACGTACACCTTCACCTGATTTTTCGAACCGAACATGAGGGAATTACCGCCACCGCGGTTCATGAGGCGACGGTTAAAGTAGTAGCCAATACCGAAGAAAATAAGGATTGGTAAAATCCAGGCGATGAGGAACTCTGTAAAGGGAGAATCCTGTTCCTTAATGACCTGGTCAAAGGATACATCTGCCTTATGAAGGCGTTCTGTCAGCTGCGGGTCATTGACGACGCCTGTACGGTATTCCTTCCCATCCTTATCTTTGAAGAGAATCTGATTGGTATCTATTTGTACGCTGGAAACTTCTTTATCGTCGGTCATATTCATGAAGGTCCCATAATCGACCTGCTTGATGCTCTGCTGGTCATAATAGGGCTTGGCGATGGCATTGAAGATGACAATTACGGCCAAGGCGACGATATAGTAGAACAGCATAGGTCTTTTCTTTTCATGTACTTCTTTCATACATTTACACTCCTTTCTCTCTTTTTTTATTATAATCCTTACGGCGAAAAGATGATATACTCACAGCCTTATTTTACATCAAATAGTTCTGAAATAAATCTTTCTGCGGCAGGCGGCCGAAAAAAATAACCCCTAACGGAGAGGAGCGGATTTCTCTTTCCGTTAGGGGTATGGGATTATATCTGCTTAGGCCTGTTCGCGCCAGCCCGACATCTGGGCAGAAATACGGATGGCCTGTTCAAAGGAGCTCGGTTTGGCAATGCCTTTACCGGCAATGTCAAAGGCCGTGCCGTGTTCCGGTGTCGTAATGGCATAGGGCAAGCCACCGGCAACGGTAACACCGACATCAAAGGCCAAGAGCTTCGTTGCAATCTGTCCCTGATCGTGATAGAGGGTAACGACAGCATCGTATTCGCCTTTAAAGGCATGCATGAAAATGGTATCAGCCGAAACCGGGCCAACAACGTCTTTACCTTGATCCTGCAGCGTATTTACGACAGGGTTCAATACTTCTACTTCTTCCTTACCACAAAGGCCACCTTCACCGGCATGGGGGTTCAGGGCTGCCAAGGCAATACGCGGGTTATTGTAGCCGGCCTTTTTCATCGTGCTGTACGTCAAATCGATGGTATTCAATACATTTTCCTTCGTAATGTACTTAGGTACATCGCGGAACGGAACATGTGTCGTTACGCGGAAAGTCCACAGGTTATTCATGACATTGAGGATGCCACGGGGCTTATCCAGCCAGTCCAGGCACTGGGCAAAGAGGACATGTTCGTCTTCTACGTGATAGCCGCCCAATTTGAAGGCCTGTTTGTTCAGAGGACCAAAGACGAAGCCGTCGATCTGGTGCTGCTTTAAGAGATCCATGGAATAGACGAGCGTATCGCCTGTTACCTTGCCGGAGGCGGGATCTACTGTGCCGATTTTGACCGTTTTCGGGTCGATGTTCTTCAAATCAATAATCGAAATAGGGCCATCCCAATCGACCTGGTCTACGCTTTCTACACACGTAAAGGGAAAATCGACATGAGAAATTTCCATCCCCTGGCGAAGTACACGGGCATCGCCAATCAAAACGGGACGACAATATTTATACGGAACCTTATCTGCTACCAGTTTAGCTACCAGTTCCGGACCTACACCTGCTGTTTCACCTAAAAATATACCTATAATCGGTTTCATTCTGTTCCTCCTAAATGCTTTTTATTGCTACCGCCCGTACAGGGCAACCTTCAACCCCGACCAGTTTGAGTGGTAACGCCATAAATGTGATTCTATCTTGCTTAATCTGATCCAATCCAGCTAAATACTCAATCAGGAACACATTTTTTAATAAAAGTGCGTAATGTGTTGTAGACGCGCTCATTGGCAAGCAACCTTTATAAGTTGCTGCTTGTCTTAAAATCTCATCTTGCGGAAAATCAAAGCCAACTGCTTTAGGCGACTTTTCAAGGAGCCAGTTTGCAGCTTCTTCACTGACAAAAGGAGCATCTGACCAGTATTCCTTAGACTGCACATCGCGTTTTTTATCCCAACACGTCTTGAGGAGAATGATATCCCCTGCTTTTATATCTTTTGCGTGTTCTTCTAGATCCATTGCAGTAATCTTATGACCTGCGTCTACAAATGATAAATCTATAATTGAGGCACTGCCAGAGTATGTATCAACAGGCAGTTCATCCAAGGCAGGCGCTCCGCCGGGTTTACAATGCAGCAACGTATCTACATGGGTAAACGCGTGTGCCGGCAAGGTCATAACAGATGATCTAAAATCATCACCATTTTCCAACGTATTTTTTAATGTCTGTTTATATCCCCAACGCCAATGGTCTTTAATGGGAAATGACAAGTCAATTAATTCCACACCAAACATCTCCTCTATTGTAATTCCACCTTGCCAGCGGCCTTACCGGCTGCACTAACTTCGGTTTTGCCAATATCTTTTTTCAGTAATAATAAGAGTAACGGAGCAATGATAGAAGCCGTAACAAGGAATACCATGCCGCCTAAAGAGCTTCCGGTTACAGTTGTAAAATAGCCAAATAACCACGGGCCAAAGAAACCACCCAAGTTACCAACGGCATTAATTACACCAAGTGTTACTGCTAATACATCAGCTGTTAAAAAGGTTGTCGGAATAGCCCACCAGATCCCATAGTAGCACTGAATAAGACCACCACAGCAAATCAAGGAAATTACAGCAGCTGTTACATTGCCAGTGCTTGCTAAATAAGTAGAAAGCAATAAGAACAATGCAGAAGATACAGCCGGTACAATCATGTGGAAGCGGCGTTCCCCTGTTTTATCAGAATGACGGGAGTTTAACATCAGCATAATCATTGCAAAGAACCAGGGAACGGAGGTTAATAAGCCAACGAGCATTTGGCTGCTTCCAGTCAAATCACGCATCATCGTAGGCAGCCAAATGGAATATCCTGCAAAACCCGTTTGTGTAAGGAAAAGGGAGTGTAAAATGAAGTGTGTAAGTTACCGGTAACCAATTTACTAACTTACGCA
>NZ_JAQDBC010000028.1:0-36069 GCF_027681725.1 Caecibacter sp. AF58-12pH5A
AACTTTTGAAAGAGAAAGACTGAAACGTTTCATTTCGTTTCCCTCTCGTTCAACAGCTTATTTATTATAGTACAAAAACACACTGGTGTCAATACCGTTTTATGAAAAAGTAAAAAACACGTAAAAAGAGCAGGAGAAATACTCCTCCTGCTCTTGCCTGGTTTCTTATTCTACAGTAACGCTCTTAGCCAGGTTACGGGGCTTATCAACGTCATTACCGCGAGCAATGGCCGTATAGTAAGCCAGGAGCTGCAAAGGAATAACTGTCATGATGGGCATGACAAAATTATCCGATTTCGGGATCGTAATAATATGGTCCACCGTCTTTGCAACTTCCGTATCGTCGTCCTGTACGACGCCGACAACTTCGGCATTACGGGCTTTTACTTCTTTAATATTGCTGATCATCTTTTCTTCCACGTCGCGCTGTGTTGCCAAGGCAATGACCGGAACGCCATCGATAATCAAAGCCAGTGTACCATGTTTCAATTCGCCACCGGCGTAGGCTTCAGCGTGAATATAGGAAATTTCCTTCAGCTTCAGGGCGCCTTCCATAGCCAAACCGTAGTCCATAGAACGGCCAATGAAAAAGACATCCTTCTTATCCTTAAAGGATTCGGCCAAGCCCTTGATGAAATCAGCATGTTTGAAAATAGCCTGGCATTGATCAGGTACGCGCTGCAGATCAGCTAAAATCTGTTCTTCCTTTTCTGCCGGCAGGTTACCATTGAGACGACCCATGTAAAGTGCCAGGAGCAGCAAAGCAACGAGCTGTGTCGTATATGCTTTAGTCGAGGCCACGGCAATTTCCGGGCCGGCCCACGTATAGACGACCTGATCAGCTTCGCGGGAAATAGAAGAACCGACGACGTTGGTAATTGCCAAGGAACGGGCGCCGCGGCGTTTGGCTTCTTTCAGTGCGGCCAGCGTATCGATAGTTTCGCCGGACTGGCTAATAATAATGCAAAGCGTCTTATTATCCGTCAAGGGATCGCGGTAACGATATTCCGAGGCAATATCGACTTCTACAGGAATATGGGCCAGTTTTTCAATGAAATACTTGGCTAAAAGACCTGCATGGTATGCTGTGCCGCAGGCAGTGATCATAATTTTACCGATGGATTTAACATCTTCCGGAGACCAGTTCAATTCATCAAAATGAACAGCCTTGCCATCTTCCGTAATACGGCAGCTCATAGTGTCACGAATAGCCTTTGGCTGTTCGAAAATTTCTTTGATCATGAAGTGATCGAAGCCGCCTTTTTCGGCTGCTTCGGCATCCCAATTCACCAGGAATACTTTCTTCGAAATGGGGTTGCCTTCAAGGTCAGTTACCCAGACATTGTCTTTCTTTACGATTGCCATTTCGCCGTCGTTCATAATATACGTCTTACGCGTGTAGCCTAAAATAGCTGGGATATCCGATGCGATGTAATTTTCGCCTTCGCCAAGACCAACGATGAGCGGGTTATCCTTTTTGCAGCAAATAATGGTATCCGGCTGATGCACCGTCATGAATACCAAGGAATAGGAACCGCGCAAACGTTTTAATACCTTGCGGACCGTGCTGGCAAAATCGCCGTCATACATATCTTCACAAAGATGTGCGACAACTTCCGAGTCCGTTTCCGATTTAAAATGATAACCCTTTGCCAGTAATTCTTCCTTCAATGGCATATAGTTTTCGATAATCCCATTGTGTACAATGGCAAAATCACCATGCTCGCTCAAATGGGGATGGGCATTCAGATCCGACGGACCGCCGTGAGTTGCCCAGCGGGTATGACCAATACCGATGTGACCCGTAATGCCTCTATCAGCTTCTACAGCCTGACGCAGGTTAACCAGGCGGCCCATTTTTTTCTGTACATCAAGGGCGCCATCATGATACACGGCAATACCTGCCGAGTCATAGCCTCTGTATTCGAGTTTTGCCAAGCCTTCCAACAGGAAATCAGCAGCCTGACGATCACCTACATATCCAACAATACCACACATATATATATCCTCCTATGATCTGGGGGCAATACGCCAAAAAGGCGCATATCTCCCCGTTGCCCCATGTGACGTTTTTGTCCACACTGTTACCAGTATTCTTTGCCGCCACGTAACGGCCGGAGCTGCCGAGAGACATCCGCTGAATGTTCGATTCTTCTCTACCTCGTCTACCTGTTCCTCACGCAGGTACTAGCGCTATCCATTTACGAACGGATTTCCAAACAAAAAAACAAGGAGATGGAGCCCTGCGCTCCATCTCCCTATTTTATTATATTCATCGAATCTGGTCAATACTTGCTCTCAAAACCCGTTCAGACAGAAGGGCCCATTTCGTGTTCCACAACGAGGGCAATATCGTCGACAATATGCTGCAGCTGTTCGAGATCGGGCCCTTCAGCCATAACGCGAATAAGCGGTTCTGTGCCGGAAGGACGAACGAGAATACGGCCTTCATCCCCCAGTTCTTCTTCCCCGGCAGCAATAGAAGCCATGATCAGACTGTTTTCTTCCCACCCCGACTTAGTCTGAACCGTAACATTTTTCAAGATCTGCGGATAGCGGGTCATGAGGCCGGCTAATTCAGACAGAGGCTGCTGGCGCGTCTTTAAAATAGAAAGGAGCTGAACAGCTGTCAATAAGCCGTCGCCCGTCGTATTATAATCGAGGAAAATAATATGTCCGGACTGTTCGCCGCCCAGGCTATACCCGTCCTTACGCATCCGTTCGAGAACATAGCGGTCACCTACAGCTGTGATTACACTCTGACAGCCCATCTTCTTCAGGGCCTTATGGAAACCGATATTGCTCATGACCGTACCGACGACTGTATCCTGTTTGAGCCGGCCTTCTTCTTTCAGTTTCAAGGCGCAAAGAAGCATAATCTGGTCGCCATCGATTTCCTGGCCTTTTTCATCGACAGCCAGGCAGCGGTCGGCATCGCCATCGTTGGCAATGCCCAGATTGGCACCATATTGAAGAACCGCTTCTTTCAGACTTTCCAGATGGGTAGAGCCACAGTGATCATTAATATTGACACCGTTTGGTTCATGGTGAATAGCAATGACTTCCGCACCGAGGCGACGCAAAATATCCGGACCTAATTCAGAAGCAGACCCATTGGCCGCATCATGAACGACTTTAATTCCACTCAAATCGACATCGGTCGAGTTAAGGATGAATTCTTCATATTCTTCCTGCAAATTTGTCCAGTTAGAAATAGTGCCGATATCAGCACCTACAGGACGGCTCTGAATACCTGCCCGTTCATCTTTGAGCATATATTCCTCAATCCGGTCTTCAGTTTCATCTGGCAGTTTATAGCCATACTGATCAAAAAACTTAATGCCATTATACTCAAACGGATTATGCGATGCCGAAATCATGACGCCTGCATCCATATGGTGCGTCCGCGTCAAGTAAGCAATGGCCGGCGTCGGAATGACGCCTACCATATAACAACGACCGCCGGCAGAAGTAATCCCTGCTGCGAGAATGCTTTCCAGCATTGTGCCGGAAAGACGGGTATCCCGTCCAATGAGAAATGTCGGATGTTCTTTGTCCCGGCCCAGCACATACGCCGCAGCCCGGCCCAGGTGATACGTCAGCTCTGGTGTAAGCGTATCATTTGCAATTCCTCGTACTCCATCAGTTCCAAACAATCTTGCCATTTTACTTCTCCTCCAACGGTTGATATATAGTAATAATTGCCAAGGCCGTTTCCAGGCCATCGAGAAAGGCACTCATAATGCCACCGGCATACCCGGCGCCTTCGCCTACAGGATACAGACCGGCCGCCTGTACAGCAGCACGATCTTCGCCGCGGACAATGCGTACAGGCGCGCTGGTCCGCGTTTCTACGCCAGTCATAACGGCATTATTATCGTCAAAGCCATGAATACGACGGCCAAAATAAGGCAAGGCCTCTGCCAGTGTATCCGTCACGAAAGACGGCAGGACCGTACGTAAGTCGGTCCAGACGACGCCCGGCCGGTACGACGTAAGCTGCGGCAGCCGGCCAGGCTCAGGACGTCCCAAAAAATGGCCTACTGTTTCTGCCGGTGCCTTATAGGTACCGCTGCCGGCTTTATATGCCAGCCGTTCATACTTCCTTTGAAACTCGATTCCGGCCAGAGGGGAATCACCGCCGACGTCGTCGGCCGTCACATTGACGACGAGAGCACTGTTGGCAATACCACTGTCCCGTTTGTACAGGCTCATGCCGTTGGTTACGACACCTCCTGCTTCTGAAGCAGCCGCCACGACGACGCCGCCAGGGCACATACAAAAGGAATAGCACGAACGGCCGCTGGCCTTATCGTGATAGACAAGGGAATAATCAGCCGCATCAAGGCCCAGGTCGGCAGCGGAACAGCCGTACTGGGAACGGTCAATAACATCCTGATCATGTTCAATACGCACGCCCACAGCAAAGTCCTTGCGTTCCAGCGTAACCCCCTGATCGTACAGCATATAATAGGTATCCCGCGCACTATGGCCAATGCCCATAATGACCACATCCGTTTCTACCGTTTCCGTTCCATTAATGGTCACGGCTGTAACATGCCCGTCAGCCGCTCTGGTAATACCGGTTACACAACTGTTAAAGTGAATGGTGCCGCCCAGCTTTTCTATGGTCTGTCGCATATTGCGTACGACCCGGCGCAATACATCTGTACCGACGTGCGGATTATAGGCATAGCGGATTTCTTCCGGCGCCCCGGCATCGACAAAAGCCTGTAAAATGCGTGGCAGCAAGGGGTGATTCACGCGGGTCGTCAGCTTTCCGTCTGAAAAGGTACCGGCACCACCTTCACCAAATTGTACATTCGATTCAGGACGGAAATGACCTGTTTGCCAAAACTCTTCTACATGAGCCGCACGCGTATCAACATCACAGCCCCGTTCATAGACAACCGGCTGATAGCCATGCCGGGCCAATTCCAGCGCAGCGGCCAGACCAGAAGGCCCCGTACCGACGACGACAGGCCGGTGGGCCAGCAGCTTTGTACCGGTCTGAATAGGCGGCCAGGTCTTTTCTTCCAGGCGCCGTACATCCTTATTCCCCTGGCAATACGGCCAAACCTTATTTTCATCAGTCAGCTTGACATCGACAGTAAAGACGAAATAGATATGGGGCTTACGCCGCGCATCGATGGAACGGCGTACGATGACGAGTTCTTTAATTTCCTGCTGCCGGCAATGCAACTTCTTTGCTACTACCTGTTCTAAAGGTTTCGTCATCGGTACAGCAGTCCGTATATTTAATACTCTGAGCAATTAAACCTCTCCTTTATTGTGGATCTCCTACTTCGACAGACACTTTAATCGTATCGGGCGAGAAGAATGCCCCGTCTATGGCAGGTGCGGACAATTCCCATTCCTGCGAACGGGTAATACCTTCTACGTTGACCGGCGCCAAATTGATACCGGAAATGGTACCTACAATATCAGCCCGGCCCCGTACTTCTACAGTATCAGGAATAGCAGCCACCCGTTTGACAACGAGGCCGCTGCCCGGCGTGCCATGTGTCGTTACAAAGACAGGCACCCGTTTGGACACGGCATTAGCCATAAGTGTCACGTTGACCTTACTCTGCCACGGAGTCATTTCCAGTCCTTCTACAGGCGTACCATCGGCAGCTACCAAATGAATAGGTGCCATGACGGAGAAATCCTGATCATTATTGTTAATCGGAATATCGATGATGGCCCGGTCAACTTTCTTAATCAGGCGGCGGGCACCGCTGACAACGACCTTATCAGGCGTCATCTTCAAACTGCTGATGGAAATATTATCCGGCAGTTTGCCTGCCAAGTGAGGCGTCAGCGGAATTTCCTGAACTGCATACAGATCGACATAAATCTTGGCCGATGTAAGTGTCTGCTTTTTCAGCTCCGTCCCTTTAGGAATGGTAACCTGAATGGGAACTTCCATTTCCCCTTCCTGGGCATTAGCCAAATCTACATAGGCTTTAATATCAGAAGCACCCATATTGATGATCGTATTGCGCGGCCCGGAAAGACGGACATAAATACTTTTAGGTACGTTAGTCGCTACGTATTGGGAATTTAAATTTTCTACTGTAACAGGAACGGTAAAACTGCCTTCACTGGTAGGGTTCTGCTCGTTGATAATGACAAACCACAGGACAATGGCCAGGAGCAGGCAAATAATACGCAGCTGCCACTTTTGATTGAGTTTGATCATTATTTAGACGGCCTCCATTTCAGGATATTCGCCAGCCCCTGAGGCTGCTGCTTCAAAAAGGTAGTCAATACGTTACGCAAGGTCGGCCCATCAAGACGGCGATAAATATGTCCCCCATAGGTGTAGGAAATAGATCCTGTTTCTTCACTGACAACAACGACGACGGCATCGGCCATTTCACTGATACCAATGGCCGCACGATGGCGCGTCCCCAGCTCTGTCGACAGGGACCGGTCGCTCGTCAGTGGCAGCAGACAACCGGCTGCCATGATCCGGTTTTGCCGGATTATGACGGCCCCATCGTGCAACGGCGTATTGGGAATAAAAATATTACCCAAGAGCTCCCGTGACACGATGCCATCGATTTGAATCCCCGTATCGATGTAGTCATTAAGGCCAACTTCCCGTTCAAAAACGATGAGTGCGCCTGTATGGGTTTTGGATAAGGACTCTGTGATCGCGACGATTTCATCGAGCAGGCGGTCCAGCTCTTCCATATCGATGACCTGGCCTGAACGGAACAGACGGCCCCGGCCAATCTGTTCCAAGGCCCGCCGCAATTCCGGCTGAAAGACAACCGGCAGTGCGACCATGATGACCATCATGCCTTGCTGCAGCATCCAGTTGATGACATGCAAGTTCAGGAACCGGCTGCTGCTGATGAGGGTTACGGCCCCTAAGAAGATTAACCCCTTGATCAGTGCCACAGCCCTTGTATTGCGAATTAATATGAGTAGCTTATATAAGAAAAAGGCGACGAGTAAAATATCAACTACGTCAAGCAAGCGAAAGCTGCTGATAAATCCTTGAATTGGAAAATCCATATCATTCGACTCCCTGAAAAAAAGCGTAATCTCTGCACGACATTGCAAATGCAATACGTTTATTTTACAATATTTCAGGCCGCATGAAAAGGGAAAGGCACCGTTTCCCCTGGAATCAGCCTTAGGGCAGGCAAAAAAAAGGAGCCTTGCGGCTCCCTTTTATGCCTCACACGTATCCGTTTCTGATACGCCGGCTGCACAATCTTTTTGCGCCATTGCCTTTGTGGCAGCGGCTTCAGCATCTTTCATGTCTCTTTCCTGTTTTGCCAAATCCTCAAAATTAAAGGATTGCAGCTGTTCAGCCAAATTACGCTGAATACCGACAAACGCTGCATAAATGGAACACATGCCGCTGCAGCCCTTAGAGCACGAGCCCATATCGTGCAGGCAGCGTTGCAATTCTGTCTGTCCTTCTACGGCTTCAATCACATCGAACAGGGTAATATCTTTAGGTTCACGCTGCAAGGCAAAGCCGCCTTCTACACCGCGGTACGATTTCATAATGTGAGCAGCAGTCAAACTGCGCATAATTTTTAAAAGAAAGCGTTCGGGAATATTCTGCTTTTCCGCCAAGGCTGCGCCGGTCATCTTAGTGCCTGCCGGTAACGAAGCCAAATACAGTACCATGCGGAATGCATAATCCGTAGCCTGATTTAATCTCATTTGCCTAACCTCCTTAGGAAATACTGCCGGAAAATCGGGGCAATACACTAGTTCACCATTGATTATACAATAATTTACTAAATTCGTATAGTTTTTTCAAAAAAAAGATACTGCCCGGCAAGCCGGACAGTATCGAAAGGCCCTCTTACAGGGCATTTATAATCAAATATATGACAGCTGCCATAGCGGCGCTGATAGGAATCGTAATCACCCAGGCTACGAGCATGCTGCGTGCTACGCCCCAATGTACAGCCCGTACGCGTTCGGCAGAACCAATCCCCATAATCGAGCCGGATACGACGTGCGTCGTACTGACCGGCAGATGCAGGAACGTTGCCGTGAAAATGACGATAGACGAATTAAGATCGGCAGCAAACCCATTGATGGATTCCATTTTAAAAATTTTAGACCCCATCGTTGAAATGATCCGCCAGCCGCCGGCAGATGTGCCAAGTGCCATAGACGTGGCGCAGGCGATCTTAACCCAAATAGGAATTTCCATCGTATCAATGTAATCCCCGGAGAGCAGTGCCAAAGCGATAATCCCCATGGCCTTCTGCGCATCATTGGAGCCGTGGGAAAAGGCCATCAAGCTGGCCGAGATGAGCTGCATTTTTCGAAAACGGCGGTTCAGATAGAGGGGAGAAAAATTGCGGAAAATCCAAAGCAGGCCAATCATGACAAAGTACCCTGTAGCCAGGGCTACGATTGGCGAAAGAATTAACGAGAGAACAATTTTACCAATACCGTAGGCATCGAGAGCAGCCGGCCCAACGCTGATCGATACGGCACCAATAACGCCGCCTACGAGGGAGTGGGACGAACTGCTGGGGATACGGTAATACCAGGTTGTAATATTCCAAATAATAGAGCCGATCAATGCCGCTACAATAACCTCCAGGTTGATCTGCGACGGGTTCAGGACCAGGTCGCCACCAATGGTCTTGGCAACGCCGGTACTAATCATGGCACCGGCAAAATTCAGCGTCGCCGCCATGATAATGGCCTTACGCGGTGAAATGGCCCGCGTAGAAACGCTGGTGGCAATAGCATTGGCCGTGTCATGGAAACCATTGACATAATCAAACAGGACGGCCAGCAACACGACTGCCCATATTAACCAATGCTCAGGCATACTTCAATACGACCCTTCTGAAGGTAACCACCAGGTCTTCGCAATCGTCTGTAACGTCTTCGACAGACTGGAGTATTTCCTTCCATTTTATAATTTCAATAGGATCCTTGCATTCTGCAAAGAGCTTTGCCATTTCTTCGTGATACAAATCATCGCATTCCTGTTCCAGCTTCAGCACTTTTTTGCTGCGCGCTTCCACTTTCAGGTAATTTTTTTTCAGGTCTTTCATGTAACCAATAGATTTGCGGATTTCTTTCATGGCCTTAGCGGTAATGATGGTCATTTGTTTCGTACCTTCTGTTGCCTCGCCTACCTTATACATCCACATCTTATCCATAATATCGTTAATGCTATCGACCGTAGCGTCCAGCTGGTCAATCAGCTGCTGAATATCTTCCCGGTCCATAGGGGTAATAAAGGTCTTTTGCAGACGCTTCATCGTTTCGATAACCAAAGCATTCGCTTTTTCTTTTAAATCAAAAATCTTATTCATTGCTTCTTCCGTAGGAATTTCCCGATTCATTGCCTGTTTCAGCAGGTCTGCGGCTTCGAAGCTGAGGCTCGCATGTTCGTCAAGTAACGAAAAGAACTTTTCTTCCTTGGGCTTCAAGTGAAATGCCATGATAATCCAATCTCCTTACATACGTAAATATCTACGGGCCTCACATTTTACATATCCATTACATAAAAGTAACAGAATCTTTACAATGGCCTAACGTAAATTATATCATAGGGCCTATTAATATTCTATATAATTGAACCAATTTTATTTCTGCTGACACAGCATTATATTTTTATTTTAAGCTTATTCTTTTATCTATGATAAAAGAAATAACAGCCCGTATGCTTTAATATTTTAAAGCATACGGGCTATTCTCTTTATTGTTTACTATCATTACTTATACGTTGTACGCAACTTTTTTATTTGACGACGGCGTTTTGAATGATTTCCAGGAAATCCGGTGCCTTCAGGCTGGCACCACCGACGAGACCGCCATCGATATCAGGGGAAGCCGTAAGTTCAGCTACGTTCTTGCCTTTGACGCTGCCACCATAGAGGATGGATACGGCATCAGCCGTTGCCGCATCATAGAGGGCTGCAAGCTTATGCCGGATAATGGCGCATACTTCTTCGGCCTGAGCTGCCGTAGCCGTGCGGCCTGTGCCAATGGCCCAGATTGGTTCATAAGCAATGACGACGTGCCGCATTTCCTCTGCCGTAAGACCTGCCAAGGCTTTTTCAATCTGACCTTCAACCCAGGACTGCATAATGCCAGCATCGCGCTGTTCCAGCGTTTCGCCGCAGCAAAGGATAGGGGTTAGGCCGTGATCTAGGGCAGATTTTACCTTGAGACGGACTGTTTCGTCCGTTTCATTGTTGTATTCGCGCCGTTCGGAGTGACCGATAATGACATGTGTTACCCCGATGTCGACGAGCATGGCCGGTGCTACTTCACCCGTATAAGCCCCGTTATCAAGCCAGTGCATGTTCTGAGCAGCAATGTGGATCGGTGTTCCTTTAGCAAGGGTTACGGCTTCTGCCAAATACGGAAATACCGGTGCGACGACGATTTCGGCTTTAACCTCTGCCGTCAGGCTCTGGGCAAGGGCGGTAATCGTTTCGCGCATATCCTTGCCGGTGTGGTTCATTTTCCAGTTTCCTGCAATTATGGTTTTTCTCATCTTTCAGACTCCTCCTCTGGGTTCTTCTTATTTATCACTGAGCGATTCGATGCCCGGTAATTTTTTACCTTCTAAATATTCCAGGGATGCACCGCCGCCAGTAGAAATATGGCTGATAGAATCGGCCACCCCCGTCTTATTGACGGCTGCGACAGAATCACCGCCACCGACAATCGAAACGGCTGCCGAAGCAGCGACGGCATGAGCTACGGCTTCTGTCCCTTTGGCGAAGTTTTCCATTTCAAACACGCCCATAGGACCATTCCAAACGATAAGCTTCATAGCTGCCAATTCTTTAGCAAAGAGTTCTGCGCTCTTAGGACCAATATCGAGGATCATCCAATCGTCCGGTACCTGATCGACATCAACGACCTTATTTTCGGCGTCATTATCAAAAGCAGCGGCTACGCGTACGTCAATAGGCAGAAGCAGTTTCTTGCCCTGGTCAGCCGCCTGGCCGATGAGCTGGCGGGCCAAATCTATTTTATCGGCTTCCACCAGGGATTTGCCAATGCCATGGTTCTGGGCAGCCAGGAAGGTATTGGCCATACCACCGCCGATGATCATGACATCGACTTTCGGCAGGAGGTTGGAAATAACTTCGATCTTATCGGAAACTTTTGCCCCGCCGATGATGGCCGCAAAGGGATGCGCCGGATTTTCTACGGCGTCACCGAGGAAACGGATTTCTTTTTCCAGTAAGAAACCGGCAGCCAACGGCAAGTATTCGGCAATGCCCGCAACCGAAGCATGGGCACGGTGGCAGCAGCCAAAGGCATCATCGATACCTACATCAGCCAAAGAAGCGAGCTGGCGGGAAAATTCAGGATCATTTTTTTCTTCTTCTGCATGGAAACGGAGGTTTTCCAAGAGCAGTACATCACCGTCTTTAAGGCCGGCAGCCATTTTTTCCGTTTCTGCGCCTACGCAGTCAGGAGCCATCTGTACGGGCTGCCCCAATAATTCCGTAAGGCGGGCAGCGACCGGTTTCAATGAATACGCCGGAACTACTTTTCCTTTTGGCCGGCCTAAATGGCTGGCGAGAATAACGGCAGCATGATGATCCAGTAAATAGCGAATCGTCGGCAAGGTCTTTTGGATACGCGTATCATCCGTAATGTGGCCGTTTTCATCAAGAGGCACATTGAAATCTGCACGTACAAACACCTTTTTGTGATCTACCGTTACATCGGTAATGACTTTTTTCATAAGAAAACCTCCTCAATACGCCTAGGTGGCGCTGTTTATCAATGTAAGCCTTGAGAAGCCAGGTACTTCACGAGTTCAATGACACGGCGGGCATAGCCCCATTCGTTGTCGTACCAAGCCACGATTTTAACCATACCTTCATCAAGGACCATGTTCAAAGGCAAATCAATGGTCGTCGTATTTTCATTGCCCCGGAAGTCAACCGATACGAGTTCATCATCGTTCGTATCGATAATGCCTCTGTACTTCCAGGCAGCTGCTTTTTTGAAGGTACTGTTCAAATCGTCAAGGGTAATATCTTTCTTTTCCAATTCGAGGACAATATCGATAATCGATACGTCCGGCGTCGGTACCCGGACAGCGTGGCAGCTCAATTTTCCTTCTACAGCCGGTAATACTTTCGTAATGGCTTCTGCAGCCCCGGTCGTCGTCGGAATAATCGACATGCCGGCAGCGCGGGCACGACGGAAATCTTTATGTGATACGTCGAGAATCTTCTGGTCTGTTGTATACGAATGGACGGACATAGTCATACCGCGTTCTACACCGTATGTATCATTCATCAGCTTTAAGATGGCGGCCAGACCGCAGGTGGTCATAGAAGCGCCGGAAATGACATGGTGCTTCTTCGGATCATACTGTTCTTCATTGACGCCGAGAACAATGGTAATGTCGTCAATCGTCGAAGGGGCTGTAATGATGACTTTTTTTACATGGCCGCCGAGGGGCAGACGATCCTGGGAGCTCGATTCGCGACGTCCTGCATATTTACCGGACGACTCAACAATGATTTCTGCGCCCAGTCCATCCCAGTCTACATTTTTTACGTCCCGCTGCTGAAACAGAGGATACGCTTTGCCATCGACGATGATATGGCTGTCATCATAGGTTACCTTATTGGGCAGGGTACCATAAATGCTGTCATACTTCAGCAAGTGTGCCATCTGCTTAGACGAACCAATATCATTAATACCCACGATTTCGATTTCGGACTGATAGCGCTGGGCAATCTTAAAGAAGCTACGGCCAATTCGTCCAAATCCATTTATACCAACTTTTACCATACTATATGCACCCTTTCCTCATTATCATAGCATTGTTAGGATTTTTTTTGCTGCTCCTTCATCTGTAACGAGGATACCTGTATGGCAGGCCCGCATGACGGCAAGAATTGCTTCTGCCTTTGCTGTCCCGCCTGATACGGCAATGACATGTGGATGCTGTTTGATATCTTTGAGAGAAATGCCAACATTGTTCGTCACGTGGACGATTTCGCCGGGCAGGCTACAATAGCACCCCAGCGATTCACCACAAGCCTGTTTCGAGAACAAGGTCTGGGATTCCGAGGCACTGAGGCCACGGCGCTTAGCCATGACGTCAGCCCGGCCGATGCCAAAGACGACAACGTGTGCTTTTTGTGCCAGAGCCACGTTTTCCCGGGCCCGTTCATCAGACTGCAGCATAAGCTTCAAGGCTGACGGACTCATTCCATCGGGAATATGGATCATGCGATAGGTTCCATGAATTTTCTCTGCCACATTAGCAGCAATGTAGTTCGCCTGAAACTCTACGTGATTGCCAATACCGCCACGGGCCGGTACAACAACACTGCCTGCATTGCTTTCAGACAGACAATGGGCCACCTCTGCCATAGTAGAACCGCCGCTGATAGCGACAATCCGGTCCGGTGCCAGAAGGTCACTCAATAATAATGCTGCCTGACGACCCATTTCTTCCCGCGCCGTCCCATCGCTATCGCAATCGCCGGGCACGATATACACATCTTCCAGCTGTAACGCTGTACAAATACGTTGCTGCATATCTTCCAAATTATTGAGACGCAGAAAGCATTCCAATAGTTCCGGCATGAGCCGCTTTCCTTCCGGTTCCAGCGTAATGCCCATAGCCGTAAAGCGTACTAAGCCACTACGTCTGAGTACATCCACATGTGCTCGTACTACTCGTTCAGACAAGCCCGATAAGGTGGCAAGCGTTCTCCTCCCTATCGGTTCCGCATCCGAAATCTGACGCAGCAACAGATATCTTTCGCGAATAGTTCCCATTACATCCGGAGCTATTTTACGGAAAATATCGAGAGTTTTTTCCTTCATATGTTCTCCCTCACTGCTGCCTGTCATGATTCCGGTAACGGTCAAACTCCTTTAGAGGCCATGTAAGCCGCCAAATCGTTGACGCGGAGCGAGTAGCCCCATTCATTATCATACCAGGCAACGACTTTAATCATATCGCCTTCCACTACCTGTGTATCCAGCGCATCAACAATAGAACTGTGCGGATCGCTGATGTAATCAGAGGAAACGGTAGCATCTTCTGAATAGGCAAGAATTCCCTGCAACGGGCCTTCTGCCCACTTCTTCAAGGCTGCATTTACTTCTTCGACAGTAACTTTTTTCTCCAGCACCGCACACAGGTCGGTCATGGAAACATTCGGCGTAGGTACGCGCAAGGCCATGCCCACAAATTTCCCTTTTAATTCCGGCAAGACCAGGGCAACGGCCTTCGCTGCACCTGTGGACGTCGGGATAATCGACTGCGTCGCACACCGGGCACGCCGCATATCCTTATGAACACCATCGACGAGCAGCTGGTCATTCGTATACGCGTGGACAGTCGTCATCATCCCTCGGACAATGCCAAATTCCCGGGACAATACCTTCGCTACCGGCGCCAGGCAGTTTGTCGTGCACGAGCCATTGGAAATAATAAAGTGCGAGTCCGGATCGTACGTTTCTTCGTTAACGCCCATGACAATCGTTGCATCCGGGTTCTTGCCCGGTGCCGTAATGATGACCCGTTTGGCGCCACCGGCCAAATGCTTAGAGGCCGATTCGCGATCCTTGAATTTACCCGTCGATTCTACTACGACATCAACGCCCAGTGTATTCCAAGGAATATCAGCCGGATCCGTGTGGTTCGTAACAGGAATACGACGGCCGTCAATGATAAGGTAATCATTGGCTTCATCATAGGATACATCATGATCCCACGTACCGTGAACGGTATCGAACTTCAATAAGTCCGCCATGATGGGACCTACGGAACGATTATTGATTGCAGCGATTTCAATTTCCGGCTGCAACAAGGATGTGCGCAGCGTGCAGCGGCCGATTCTGCCAAAGCCACTGATACCTACTTTTACTGTCATTATGTCTCCTCCTTACAACATACCCCAGGTATAATCTGCCCCAGGCAGGACAGACTACACCTGTTCATTAACATCTACAGCTATAGTGTATACTACAATGGGAAATTTGTAAATTATTTTTTCTCTAGTATGGGCTGTTGTAAGTAAGAAGTCTGTAATATGGTGTATAATAGTTCTTTTTGCAATTTATTTAGTATACTATATTTATTTTTATTCCATACTGTTACTTTTATTTCCGTGCCAAAACCAGCAAATCTTTACCAGTCATTTCTGCCGGCTGGCTCATGCCCAGCAAGTGTAACAGTGTCGGTGCTACATCGGCCAGGACGCCATCTTGGAGATGATCGTGCTGGTGCTCGCGGCTCACGAGAATGCACGGCACGTGATTCGTCGTATGAGCTGTATAAGGAGACCCTGTCGCCGGGTCTGCCATGCGTTCTGCATTGCCATGATCGGCAATGATCAGTAGCTGGCCTTGTACAGCCTGTAATGCGTCGACTATACGGCCTACACACGTATCGACTGTTTCAACAGCTTTCACGGCTGCCTCAAAAACGCCTGTATGCCCTACCATATCGGCATTGGCAAAATTAAGTACAATCAGATCGTACGTACCTGCCTGGATCTGCTCTACAACCTTATCCGTTACGATGGGGGCATTCATTTCCGGCTGTAAATCATAGGTTGCTACCTTTGGTGACGGGACGAGGATGCGGTCTTCACCGGCATAGGGTGTTTCATTGCCGCCATTAAAGAAATATGTCACGTGCGCATATTTTTCCGTTTCCGCAATGCGCAGCTGCTTCTTGCCCGCTTTGCTCAGCACTTCCCCCAGTGTATTGACGATTGTTTCTTTATCATATACCACATGGACGGGCAGGCTGTCTTCGTAACGGGTCATCGTAGCAAAATACACATCCAGCTTGCGTGGCCGCGTAAAGCCTGTAAAATCGGGGCTGACAAAGGCTTCCGTCAGCTGTCGGGCCCGGTCGGGACGGAAATTGAAGAAGACGACACTGTCGCCGTCTTCAATAGGCTGGTGGCAAAGCACGGTCGGGACAACAAATTCATCAGATACGTCAGCACGATACGAGTTTTTCAGGCACGTCTGGGCATCGGCAGCCGTTTCTCCTTCGCCCAGGGCTACAGCCTTATACGCCTTTTCCACGCGATCCCAGCGTTTATCACGATCCATAGCGTAATAGCGGCCACTGATTGTGGCAATGCGGCCTACACCGAGGCGGCGGCATTCGTCTTCCAAGGCCCGCAAGTAGGCGCCAGCACTGCGGGGCAATACATCACGGCCATCCAAGAAGGCGTGTATGTATACCTTCTGCAAGCCATACTGTTTGGCCATTTCCAGTAACCCATAGAGGTGTTTTTCACTGCTGTGCACACCACCTGGAGAAACGAGGCCCATGAGGTGCAAAGCCGTCCCGCGTCGTTTGGTATTTTCCATAGCGCCTACAAGAGCATCCTTCTTAAAGAACGCGCCGCTTTCAATATCTTTGGTGATCTTGGTCAGTGCCTGGTAAACAATACGGCCGGCGCCGATATTTAAATGGCCTACTTCTGAATTGCCAATTTGCCCCTGTGGCAGGCCAACCGCTTCACCGGATGCTTCCAAATACGAATGCGGATAGGTTTGCCAGAGTTTTGGCAAGACCTTGAGTGAAGCCTGGGCGACGGCATTATTCGCCGTCACATCGCTGCAGCCAAAGCCATCCATAATAACCAGCATTACAGTCTTTTTTTTCGTCATCTTTTTCTCCTAAAAAACAAAAGGGCAGAAAATCTTATTTCTGCCCTTTCGGTGATCTCTTCTTCTCTGCCCTATCTCCGAGGCAGGCATCAGCATATTCGTAATATGTGATTAGTGTGTTGTGTTGTATGCGTTCATGGTTCCAATCAGATCCAACACTTTGTTGGAATAACCGATTTCATTATCATACCAGGAAACGAGTTTAACGAAGGTGTCGGTCAAGGCAATCCCTGCTTTGGCATCAAAGATAGAAGTCAAAGTGCAGCCCAGGAAGTCGGAGGATACAACCGGTTCGTCCGTGTAGCCAAGGATACCTTTCAATTCACCTTCGGATGCTTTCTTAATCGCTGCGCAGATTTCATCATACGTAGCCGGCTTTTTCAGGTTTACTGTCAGGTCAACAACGGATACGTCCAACGTCGGTACACGCATAGACATGCCTGTAAGTTTGCCATCCAGTTCAGGAATAACTTTACCTACAGCTTTAGCAGCACCTGTCGAAGACGGAATGATGTTGCCTGTTGCTGCACGGCCACCGCGCCAATCCTTAGCGGACGGGCCATCAACTGTCTGCTGCGTAGCTGTTACGGAGTGAATAGTCGTCATGAGGCCTTCTTCGATACCGAAAGCATCGTTGACAACTTTAGCCAGCGGGGCCAGGCAGTTCGTCGTGCAAGAAGCATTGGAAACAATCTTCTGACCGGCATAGGTATCACTGTTTACGCCGCAAACGAACATATCAGCCTGCGTACCGTCAGCACCTTTTTTGGACGGAGCCGAAATAACAACGTATTTTGCACCGGCTTCAAGGTGTTTGCCTGCCAATTCCGGCGTCAGGAAACGGCCTGTCGATTCAACAACATATTCAGCATTTACTTCGTTCCATTTCAGATTAGCAGGATCTTTTTCTTTCGTAATACGGATGTGTTTGCCGTTAACGATTAATTCGCTGGCAGCTACATCAGCCTGTACATCGCCTTCGAAACGGCCATGCATGGTATCATATTTCAAAAGGTATGCCATATAATCTACATCACAAAGGTCATTGATTCCTACGATGTTGATATCATCACGATTCATAGCTGCCCGGAAAACCAAACGACCAATACGACCGAAACCATTAATCCCTACGTTAATCATAAGAGACACTCCTTTTCTCATGTACACAATCTTATCCATCGACAATCTGACGTGTGGAATAAAACCATCTGCGTCTTTCTTACACTGTTATTATGTCACATCGGGAACAATTTTGCAATACCATGGACGTATTTTGTCCCAATTTTGACAATTCCCATACAAAGGCCTTACTGCAGGCCTGCATAGGCAGCGCCCAGGCCGACGTATTCTTTTATAGCCAGGCACGATTGATATAAGACGTACGACTGAGGAATAAAGGAGAAAGCCGTTACTACAGACTCTGTATCAGAGCGGTAGTCACACGGATAGGGAATAGGCGCGAGCCCTTCTCGTTCAGAAAAGCGCATGGCTCTGGGCATATGAAAGGCACTGGTAACGACTACGGGATGCTGCCAGCCATGGTCCCGGCACAAGGCGCTGGTGTATTGTGCATTTTCAGCAGTGTTACGGCTTTTTTCATCCACGTAAATATCCTTTTCCGCTACGCCTAAGGATATAAGCACGCGCTTTTCAATAGCCGCTTCGTCGGCGTCACCGGGAAATACAGCGCCGCCTGAAAGAATGATTGGTACCTCCTTGGCCTTTTGCACGCGTACAGCTGTCAGCAGACGGTTTGCCGCGGCAGAGCCGGTCTGGCCTATGCCATCAACATCACGTACACCGGCACGGGCACCGCCGCCAAGCAGTACGACGACATCGCCTGGCAGCCCGGCTGCAGAGGGCTGCACATAGGCCAGCTCTAAGGGCTGCAGGAGGAGCCGGCTCACAGGCGCGATAGACAAAGCATATAAAGCCATGGTCAGGCACAGCAAACACCAGCGGCCTGCCGCTTTCTTATGAAACATATAAAATAAGAGTCCCACCAGCAGGGTAAAGAACCCGCCAATGGGAAGAATCCATTGATACAGCCATTTAATGACAAAAAGCATAGCTTCCGGTCACTCCTCTTCTTTCAGATTCAACAGGATAATGCCGCCTTTCCGGCTATAACCGCTGTCCCAGAGTTCATCTAAAGGAAACCAGCGAAAGCTGCCATACGTAACGAGTTTGACCATAAAGGTGTTTTCAAATGACGCATACCCTGCGAGCCAAAACCAATGCCAGACGTAGTCTGCCAAATCAGGGTTACGATGGCGCAGGTTTAAGTAAGGTACTGGCAAATTGGCATCGATTTCCTCTTTAACAGCCTGTTCCAATTCAGCTAACGGACAGTCGCTATAGAGGCCTTTCATAAAAAGATTCTTTTCGCCGACAGAATCAAGATATGCCTGATAGCCATCCATCCAGAGCTCGAGCGTATCGATGCCGTGCTCACGGGGCCGCAAATACGGCTTCATAATCTGTGAAAAGGTAATGTAATCCTGAGCCGTCAGATGGCGGGCGTCATAAGGATACAAGCGGGCCTGTCCCCGGTTCAAAGCCAGATAAATGCTCACGTCACAAGCCGTTACAGCCCCGCAGCCACCGATATTCATCCAGCGGTCTGTAAATAATTCCTGATTATACCCATAATAATTGCCTACTTTAAAAAGCGGTAATTCCTTCATGTCCCCTCACCCCTCGTAAAGAATACCAATATGGTACCTTTTATTATAGCATATCCCCAAAAAATATACAGAACAGAGTCTGTCTTTTTTAGGCAAAACTTCTTATCCATTCTTATTTGCATTTTTACTTTTTGTGTGTTATACTGCAATATACACTAATACAGTGTGTATCCTTTACATGGGGATGTAAAGGTTTCGACGTGGATGGTTGTATCATGAATAGCGAGCCGGGGTGTCATCTGCCCGTAAATCGGTGAAAACGTTAAATTAAACGCTAAAGAAGAAAACTTTGCTTTAGCTGCCTAAGTGCAGCTAACGTCCCGTTTCTCCATTCCTGCGGGCGGAATGGGACGTCACATAGCAGGATACCTGCCGGCCTTACCTGGAAGCCGGTATGGGAATCTCACAGGCTGGAGTCAGTCTAGTTTGTCCTTGTACGACAACTGCTCGAGATAACTAACAAGGTCTGCGCTCGGAGAAGTTCATGGGGCAGCATTTACGGACAGGAGTTCGACTCTCCTCATCTCCACCATAACTGACAGCAATTTGCTGATTCCCCAATACTGATTGATTTTAGGGCTATTGATGTACCAGGTTATTTCGTACATCCAAAAAACGGCAACAACAAAGCGACCGCTTCTGTTGTTGCCGTTTTTGTATAAAGATATCACTACACTGCGAAAAGCCAAGAAAAAGCCAAGAGGCGGAGCAAAAATGAATACTCGTTTTTGCTCCGCTTCTTGGCGCGCCCCCTTTAGAGCAGCTTATTCTACATGAATAATTTTATCCGGGTTCAGGATTCCATTGGGGTCCATTGCTTTTTTAATCGTTTTCATGAGTTCCAATTCGACAGGATCTGTATATTGTTCCATATAGGACAGGCGCTTATAGCCAATGCCGTGTTCGCCGGAAAGGCGGCCGCCCAGCTGATAGACGTAGGGATAGGCAAAGGCACGGAACTGGGCCAGCTGCCGTTCCCATTCATCGTCGGGCATGTCACGCTTCATGATTTGGAAGTGCAGATTGCCATCGCCGGCATGGGCCAGACAGAAAATAAGGAAATCGTATTTCTTGCTTTCTTCTACAAGGGTCTGAATACATTCGGCAATTTTTGTTACCGGTACGACCAAATCTTCCGAGGTCGCTACACGGGAGAAAACACGCGTGCTTTCCAGGCAATTACGCCGTACCTTCCACACCCGGTCATCGGCTTCTACCACATCCGTGGCACCGCAGGCTTCACAAACCTCTGCCAGTTTTTCCATCTTTTCATCGAGCTCGTGTTCGCTGAACGTCTCAATGGAAACGATATCATAAATTCCGTCTTCATAGTGCGGCAGACGCAGCTCGCTATAGTCGCTGGCACTGCGAACGAAATTATTGTCCATAAATTCGACCGATGTCGGATTGAGGCCGGCTTTGATCAGCTGCGGCACCAAGGCCGTCGCTTTTTTCAAATCCGTAAAGACAGCCAGTACATCCAACTTATACGGCGCTAAGGGGACGAGCTTGAGAGTTGCCTGTGTAATGATGCCCAGCGTCCCTTCCGAGCCGATGATCAGCTGGTTCAGACAGTAGCCGGTAGAACACTTTTTGAGCGGTGCACCGAGGTGGGCAATTTTTCCGTTGGGCAGAACAGCTTCAATGGCATACACCTGGTGCCGTGTCGTGCCATAGCGGACGGCCTTGTTGCCACCGGCGTTGGTAGCCAGATTGCCACCGATGAGACAACTGTCTGCACTACAAGGATCGCCGGCATACATCAGGCCCTTTTCCTTGGCTGCAGCCTGAATATCAGCCGTTCTGGCGCCGGCTTCGGCTACGAGATACATACCTTCCGTATTGATTTCCAAAATCCGGTTCATCCGTTCCATGAGGAGGACAATACCGCCGTATACAGGAACAGCGCCGGCACTGACGCTTGTTCCGGCACTGCGCGGCGTGACAGGAACCTTATATTGGTTGGCCACTTTCATTATGGCCGCCACTTCTTCTGTACTGCCCGGCGAGACGACGACTTCCGGCAAGTGCCACAAATCCGGTGTCAGACTTTCATCGGACTGATACGCTTCGAGCACTTCCGGTGCCGTCTTGACGTTGCGTGCACCTACGATTTGTTCCAAGGCCTGAATGACTTCATTTGTTACAGAGTTATAGTTCATTTTATTCGTCCTTTCCGCATCCTTGCAGATAGTTTCTGCCAAAATCAGGTATCACTGTTGCAGTACCGGCAAGGTCCCCGATGCGTGGCTCATAATAGTATAGGTATAGGGATGGTCCAATTCAGCCAGCTCTGTTTGGGCCATCTGCCAAGCTTCTGCCAGCGAAGCTGCCGGTATCTGTCCGCTCTGCCGGATGATGGCAAAATTTTCCGGCCGCGTGACAACGTACACGCGTTTCATAGAGCGGATTATACAACGCCCTTTAAAAGCGACAAAGCCGGGCATGAGAAAATGTTCGCGTAAATCGGCCTCACATTGATCCAGATCATTGCGGAAAAACCAGTCTGTAAAAATAGCCGGTTCCTGAATATCCGGACAATCAAGGGTAAAGATCATAATGCCGCCCGGTTTCGTTGCAAAGGCAGCATTCATATGGGCTTTTATCGACTGGTAAAGGTTCATATCCTTAGGATAGCCTCCGGCAGAGGCAATGGTTATGTCGGCACGCTCCGTAATGGGCACGCTGCCGATAGACAGCAAATCGTGACACCCCTTTTTCCAGGCCTCCAGCCAATGACCGGCAACGACTTCGTAGAGGTCCCCATCGGTAGTAAAGACCGTATTGACGAGAAAATCAGGTGCTACGAGAGCGCATGCTTCCTGCATATCTTCGTGAAAGGGATTGCCTGCCAGGAGGCCGGCATCACAGGCAGGATTACAGCCTGAACCCGGCGTTTCTGCTAAGGCCAGGGCATGGTTACGCATGATCGTATCAAAACCGGCAATGCCCGGAACGACAGCCTTACGGCCACCGCCATACCCGGCCATCGGATGAAACGATACGGCCCCGGTGAGAATCAATTTATCCGCTTTAACGGCCGCCGTATTGATATAAATGTCATTCCCATAGCTGGTCCGGCCAACGCAGGTCAGCTGGGCCGCATCATGGCAATCATGCTGGACAATACGCAGGCGCCGGACCATATCCTTACCGCAAACGAGTTCATCCTCGGCCTGCGTGTGGGCCCTGTGCGTTCCCGGCGCGATGAGGACCGTAATTTGCTCATCTGCTACGCCGATGCGGTTTAGTTCCCCTACGATGACCGGCAGCATGCGGTCCGTATGTACCAGCCGTGTGACATCGCTAACGACAATGGTTACGGTATCACCGGCCTGTACGATTTCAGCTAAAGGCGCACTGCCAATCGGATGCTCAAGCGCGGCCTGTACGGCAGCCTCTTCGTCTGCGACGGCCTGGGTTTCACGGCCCCGCAAATCGTATAACAGGTGCTCTTCAGGCAGTGTAATGGTCTCTGTCCCCTTACCAAAGGGCAATGAAAAAATTGGCATACGATTCCCCTCTTTTCTTATGCTATCACAGCTATTCAAAAAGTCCCCAGTGTCCCATGTAGATGGCTACCAGGACGCGTATGAAGAGAAGACAAAAAAGACTGAACGTGAGGATAAAAAGAAACTCCTCAAAATCATCATCCCGTTCAAATTTCTTGCGAAAGTCCTTTAAATGATGTGTCATGTTGTGTATCATGATCGCTTCTCCTGTTATTCGTGCGCTTCTTCCTCATGATGTGGAAAGAGTTCCTGCACCCAGCGGGCCGACTCTTCATCCTTATTGATTCCCTTGAGCAGAGTCCGTTCCGAATTTTCCATATGTTTTTTGGCAATTTTACGGGCCTGCGCACTATTATGATCAGCAATGTATTCCACCATTTGCCGGTGCTCTTCCCACGTAGCGGCCAGGCGGCCAGGATAATGCATGGAAATAGACCGGAAGCGCAGCATTTGCTCCCGCAGGTTATTCAGGATATCGACGAGACGGTTATTGCGGCTGGCATGATACAAAATATCATGAAAGCGCACGTCAGCATCGACAATCTTATCGAAGTCATCGTTTTCTATATATTCATTAATCTCTACGAGAATCCGTTCCAAATGTTCCAGCTCGTCAGCCGTAATCCGTTCGGCCGCCAAACCGGCCGAGAGTTCTTCCAGGGCACTGCGGATTTCAAAAACCTGTACGATATCCTTCAAGGAAATATCGGCCACATAGGTTCCCCTGCGCGGTACCATAACGACGAAGCCTTCGAGTTCGAGCTTGCGGATTGCTTCGCGTATCGGTGTCCGGCTTACGCCCAGTTCGTCAGCCAGGCGGATCTCCATGAGCCGTTCGCCCGGTTTAAGGACCCCATCCTTGATAGCCTTACGCAAGGCCTCACTGACGACTTCCCGTAACGGACGGTAGGCATCCAGTTTAATAGGTTCTAATTTTTTATGTTTTGTATCGCCTGTTTCCATTCCTCTTACTCCCCTGTTACTAAGGTACTTGTGAAAATATCCGCATCCTGCAGTACAGCACGCAGCCGGGTAGCAATTTCGTGATGTTTATGCTGTGGCGGAATGAGTGCAAAAAGGGTGGGCCCGCTGCCTGACATGAGCGGCCTCAGTCCTTCGCGATGCAGCATCTGTTTTAAGTGCCGGATTTCCGGTACGATGGGAATGACCAGCTCTTCAAAGGTATTGCCCAACGAATCCATGACCCGTTCCAGAATACCCGTGCGTACAGCCGCTTCCTGGGCGTTAATGTCCACCGGCGACTGTATCGTTTGCCGGTCAAAGAGTTCGTACGCTTCGCCAGTATGCACGGCCACGTGGGGATGAATAATGAGAACCGGCCAACCGGGCAGTGACGGCAGTCGTTTCAGCACTTCGCCTACGCCGGTGCCACGGGCTGTACCACCACGGATGCAAAAGGGAACGTCTGCCCCCAGCGCGGCCCCGATTTCGCACAACCGGCTGTCGGAAAAGTGCAGCTGCCACAGCCGGTTCAGACCGCGCAGTACGGCTGCACAATCCGTACTGCCACCGGCTAATCCGGCAGCAATGGGGATGTGCTTCTCGATATGGATATGAACCCCGGACGGGCCTTTACAATACGGGCGCATGGCTTCATAGGCCTTGTAGGCCAGGTTCGAGCTGTCGCAAGGCAGCGCCGGTTCTGAACAGGTCAGCTGTACGTCATCAGCCCGTTCCAAGCGGATCGTATCGCAGAGAGCAATGGACTGAAATACGGTGTCAATATCATGATATCCGTCGGGACGGCGTCCTGTAATGCACAGGGCCAGGTTGATTTTTCCGTATCCTTTTTCTTCTATCATTCTCAGTTTACACTCCTGTAAAAGCACGTCACACATACATAAAAATATATGGTTTTTCCGTGCAAATCCATGGTCAGAAAAAAGTCCCCTCAGCTTTTGCCTGCATTTTTCTGATTTAAATATTTTTGTATTGAATTAAAACATACCTATGCTATAATAGTGAAACAGTTCAGGCTGTTTTCTTATGGAAAGCCCTTTAGAGGGCCCTTCAGCCAACGACTGTACATAGATATTATAACTTTCATTATAATGTTTTTTTTTGGTTTTTACAATCTTTCACCTGTAAACCACGGAGGGTAATCATGAAAGCCCAGGAAGAATTTAATCTCAAAGAGTTTTTGATTCCGTACGTTGCTACGCTCATAGGCAGTATCATCGCTGCCATCGGTGTAACGGCGTTTTTTGTTCCCCATCATTTATTAAGCGGCGGTATCAGTGGTATTTCTATTTTAGTTTACTACCTGACGGGACTCCCTATTGGCCTGGGCATGTTCATTCTGAATATCCCGATCATGATTGCCTGCTACAAGTTCATGGGCCGGCAATATACGATTTTAAGTATTGTCGGTACTATCATCATGTCCATCTCCTTTGATGCGACAGCCTTCTTATCGGATATGACGATCATCAAGGATCCTATGATTTCTTCCATTACAGGCGGTGCCGTAAACGGCCTGGGCATGGGTATTATTTACAAATACAACGGCAACAGCGGCGGCCTGGACGTCGTCGGTGCCATCGTAAAGAAATTTTACTCTATGGAAATGGGCAACGTCGTCATGGTCCTGAATATGGTCATCCTCATTTTTGCCGCCTACCTCTTTAGTTTGGAACTGGCCGTCCTCACCTTCGTCGGCGTCTATATTTCCGCCTTTGTAACCAACAAAGTCGTCGTCGGCCTAAAACAGCGCAAAACGGTCATTATCATTTCCAACCGGGCTGACGTCATCGCCCCGGTGCTCATGCGCTATATCGGCCACGGTGCTACGTACCTCCACGGCCAAGGTGCTTATACCATGCAGGACAAACAGATTATCTACGCCATTATCAAACTGACGGAAGTAGCCCGTGTCAAGCAGCTGGTTAACAAATTGGATCCCTTGGCCTTTATGACCTTTAGCGATGCCTCTGAAGTCGTCGGCCAGGGCTTTACCCGTCCGGCCGCCAAGCAGGGCCTGCCGCCGAATTCATCCATGTCCATGCCCCATACGAAAAATACGTTGCCACCGGAATATTAATCCATTCCAAAATCGCTAAGAGCAGCCCCAGCGGAGCTGCTCTTTTTTGTCTATTCGCCTCATTGCTGTTTTCAGAACCGGCACCTGTACATCTTCTCCTGGTCAGGTTCAATTGCGTTCCAGCGGCTTTTATGCATATTTTTTATTACGTGTTAATGGTAGTCCTGGTGTTTTCTAAGAAAAAAAAGAACAGGTCAGGGATTTCCCTGCCTGCTCTTTTTTTTGGTTCTTTGTCAAATGTAGTGGTAACCTTTTCTTAAACTATCAAAGTAACCATGGAACCGAATCATGCGAGATCCATGATTCGGTTCCTAAATCGTTTGAAGTTACGGACCCCAAAGCTGATGCGTTTCAAGACTTTTATCTTATTGTTACAGCCTTCTGTGTAGCCATTGGACCAAGGCAGGCACAGGGCATTAATAATATAATCAAACCAGTCCGTAAATGAAGTTAATAAGGATTTAAACTCTGCCAGGCCCGCCTGGCGAACCTCTTCGAGCCATGCTCGCAGTTCCTTTATTACTTGGGCACGTCCGTTTGCTTTTCGGACCCAGTAAAAGCTTTCCTTCAACCGGTAGGCCGTTCGCAGATTCTCTGAACGCGACAAGATTTCTTCCAAACAAACCAGTTCGTATTCTGTCAAAGAACGTCCTGCCTTAGTCAGAATTCGCTTATTATGCTTTAAATAGCGGCAATGGCTAGGGAATTCTTTTTGCACACGCTTACGGAACCGTTCCATGGCCCACAATACCAGTCGGGTCACATGAAACCGATCGTTGACGATGGCAGCGTTAGGAAATACGGCCTGAATTACCATGCGAAACTTATTCGCCATGTCTATGACGACCCAATGCACTTTCTTTCTCTGTTCGATTGGAAAGGTTAAAAAGTACCGGATTAGGTCTTCGGTCTTATCATTAGGCAAAATATCCAGAATATCATGGGTTATCGGATCAGTAAGAATCGTTTGAAAGCGCATGCCACCCGCATTTCCCCTGAATTCATCAATAGATAAGATCTCCGGCAACACGCGCATCTTAGGACATTCTATACGATCAAAATAGCGTATAGCTGTAGTAACCGAGGCAAGATATCTGCAGGCAATGTCCGAGAATGTCTGTTTAGACCGGCACTCTTTTACCATTTGCAGGATAATCTTCTGGCTTTTGCGTTGGTATCGCTGGACGAAAGACAATGGCTCAGCAAAGCTATGGTGGCAATGTGGGCAAACGTAGCATCTTTTTCGGAAATGTACATACACTGGCCGGTCATTCAGAAATGTAAGTAATACGGTTTGATCACGATATCCTTTTATTTTGTCAGTCATCGTCTAACAATGCGGACAGGAATGCTCTTTGCGGGGAATTTCCAGTTCTAAGATATCGGATTCATCCGTTACCTGAATAGAAATTACAGTGGCATCTTCAAAGAGAGAAATTTTTCGATATAATTAGATTCGGACATAAGACATCTTCCTTTCTGTTGGGTTTGGTCACTTTAATAGTAAAGGATGGATTATCTTATGTCCATTTTTTAATCCAAAAAGGGGTTATGACAGAAGGTAAAATTCTGTCATAACCCCCACATTTATTATAGAGCCTTTTTTTCTGCTTATAATCGATTCTTTTCCCGATAAATGACCCATTCAGCAATATTGTTGGCATGATCGGCCATGCGTTCAATATACTTGACGATAAGGACGTAGGCAATGTACTGCCGCGAATGGTCAGGATCGATCTTCACCTTTTCCGAAATCTGCGCGATCAGCCGGTTAAAGGCTTCATCTACGATATCATCCTTGTCCTTCATGAGATCGGCCTGTGAACTGTTTTTCCCCTTGTAGAAATCGAGCACATCACTCACCATGGACGACATGACGGCGTACATTTCCATGAGGCCTTCCGGCTGGTCAACAGGATCACCATATTCCTTCAAATGAAGAATATAGTGGCTGATATCGGCACAGTGATCGGCAATGCGTTCCATATCAGAAAGGATTTTCAGCGTTGCCATGAGGTTACGCCAATCCGTAGCCACCGGGTTTTGCAGCATATCAATGGTCATATCCTTTTTCATGCATTCCCGTACGAGGGCATCGATTTCATCGTCGCCTTCATAGATTTTTTTCGCCAGTTCTACGTCCATCGTCGCCAAAGCCTTAGCCGTTTCGCTGACTGCCTGTTCTACAGCCAGACCCAAATTATCCAAGCGGCTCTTGAGCTCGCTAATTGCAATATCGTATGATTCCAAAATGGTACCTCCCTGTGATCAGCCGAAACGGCCAGTAATATACGCTTCCGTCTGCGCATTAGACGGCTGGGTAAACATGTCCACTGTATCGTTGAATTCAATCAGCTCACCAAGCAGGAAGAAGGCTGTCTTATCAGAAATACGGCGGGCCTGTTGCATGCTGTGTGTGACGATGACGATAGTGTAGTCTTTTTTTAATTCCAGAGCCAGGTCTTCAATCTTCTGGGTGGAAATCGGATCCAGTGCTGAAGTCGGTTCGTCCATGAGAATAACCGACGGACGGGCAGCCAGGGTACGGGCAATGCAGAGACGCTGCTGCTGGCCGCCGGAAAGACCTAAGGCACTTTCATTCAGACGGTCTTTCAGTTCATCCCAAATGACGGCCTGACGCAGACTTTGTTCGACAATTTCAGCCAATTCCTTTTTATTGGAAATACCTTGAATACGCGGGCCATAGGCAACGTTTTCAAAAATGCTCTTCGGGAACGGCGTCGGCTGCTGGAAGACCATGCCTACACGATAGCGCAAGGCCAGGGGATCGACTTCTTTGAAGATATCCTTCCCTTCGAACTGGATTTTACCGGTAACGCGGCAGCCTTCTACCCAGTCATTCATGCGGTTCAGCGTTTTAAGAAAGGTAGATTTACCGCAACCGGAAGGACCGATGAGAGCTGTAATATGATTCTTTTCAATATTCATATTAATATTTTTCAGCGCCTGCGTCTGGTCATAAAAGAGGTCCAGGCCTTCTACAGAAAAGGTATATTCTGCATCGCCGGCGGCTTCCTGAGAAACGTGTACGGCTTCCTGTTCAGTAGCTTTAGCAGCACCGGAGCCAATCAGCGTTGTTGTCATTTCAGTCATTATTTACTTCCTCCCATTTTCTTATCAATTCTCCAGCTGAGCCAGCGTGCGGCCAGGCTGAACGAAACAACCATTATCATGAGGATTGCCGACGAGGCACTGGCCATCTGTACGGCATCGGGATGCAGAGCTTCTGTACGCAGGGCCCAAATGTGCAGGGCCAGCGTTTCGCCCGGACGGAAGGGATTTAACGGACACGAGCTCGATGTAATATCCCAGTTCGTCCAATCGATATCCGTCGACATACCGGCTGTAAACATGAGGGCAGCAGCTTCACCGAAGCCACGGCCGGCAGCCATGATGAGACCCGTCATAATACGGGGAAAACAAGCCGGCAGCAAAATATTCCAAATGGTCTGCCAATGGGAAGCACCCAGGCCCAGGCTCCCTTGACGGTAGCTGTCCGGCAGGTTGCGCAGGGCATCTTCCGTAACAGACGTAACTAACGGCAAGGTCAGGATGGATACGGCCAAGGCACCGGCAAAGAGGTTCCACTGGGAACCGGTCATGACGATAAAGGCCAGGTAGCCAAAGAGGCCGACGACGATAGATGGCAGGGATGCCAAGGTTTCAATAGCCATACGTACCCAATGAGTCACTTTGCCGTTGCCGGCATATTCGGCCAGGAAAATCCCGGCAGGAATGCCTGTAATCATACTGCCGACGAGAGCCAGAACGACGAGGTACACCGTGTTAAAGAACATATCGCCCAACCCATGGGGGCCAAAGGAGAGCATTTCCGGCGTCATACCTTCGACACCCTGTATGATAACGAAGCCGACAAAGGCGACGAGCAGGACGACGGCAAAGCCGGCACCGCCGACAAACAAGGCGGTCATAATGGAATCAGAACGTTTCTTTTGTGCTAAGCTGGTCAATTTATTTTCCTCCCTTCAAATCCGATGCGTGGTTGAGGCGATGGATCAGGAAGATAAACAAGAAGGACAAGAGGAACAAGGTCAGCGCCATCGTCCAGAGAGCTGCGCTGTATTCGCCGCCTTCCATAGCACCGCCCATATCCGAGGCAATGGCCGTCGTAAGCGTACTGGCCGGCAGGAAGAGGGACGTCGGAAAGACTTTCATCTGGCCGATAACCATGGCGACAGCCAGCGCTTCCCCAAGGGCACGGGCCAAGCCTAAGATGATACCCGTAAAGATACCGCCTTTGGCAGCAGGCAGAACGATATGGGCAATGGTTTCCCAGCGGGTAGCACCCAGTCCGTACGAGGCTTCACGCCACGTTTTCGGCACAGCTGCCATGGCATCTGCTGCCATCGTCGTAATGGTCGGGAAAATCATGACCGCCAGGACACAACCGGCAGCCAGGACGGAGAAACCGAAGGGCATGGGGAAAATAAGGCGCAGGAACGGCACGAGAACAGTCAGGCCAATCCAGCCGTAGACAACAGAAGGAATCCCTGTGAAGAGTTCGACAGCCGGCTGAATCAAGCGGCGTGTGCGCGGCGTAGCGATCTCTGTCATAAAAATAGCGGTAGAAATACATAAAGGCAGGGATAAAACGAGAGCCAGGGCACAGGTGACGAGAGAACCGGAAAGGAACATGGCCGCTCCTACGTGACCGCCGCCTTCTGCCGTATCGCTCGGGTTCCAAACGCCAGAGAAGAGGAATTCTCCCAGACTGTGGTGAAAAACAAAAAAGGTATCCGTGCCCTTGAGGAGCAGGAAGGCACCGATGAGAAAAGGTACCAAGGCCGTGCCTATGCCGCACATGGTGATGAGAATACGTGCTGTTTTCTCATTCCTGTGGGCCCGGCGGACAGCTAATGCGAGTGCGTTTATCATTATTTATTCGA
Source organism: Caecibacter sp. AF58-12pH5A (assembly GCF_027681725.1). Lineage (NCBI taxonomy): Bacteria > Bacillati > Bacillota > Negativicutes > Veillonellales > Veillonellaceae > Caecibacter > Caecibacter sp. AF58-12pH5A. The sequence goes on from NZ_JAQDBC010000028.1 coordinate 30,836, forward strand.
ACCTCCATATAAAGTACACGGCCCCGCAGGGAGAGCCCCGTGAGACCGTGTCTTCCCGGAAAACAATCTGTTGCACGCCATATGTATTTAGCGCTTATCCGATTGCTTCACTCTTAGTGAACTTCTTTAGTCTGCATCTTGCTGCTGACACCATAGCCAAGTTCTTCGATGCGCTGGCCATATTTGTCGGAGAGGATGTAGTCGATGAACGATTTAACAGCCGGTTTCGGATCCTTGCTGGTGTAAATGTGTTCATAGCCCCAGACGGAGTATGTGCCGTTATATGTATTTTCCAGTGTCGGAGCTACGCCGTCGATAGCGATAGAACCAACCGTCGAATCGTTGATCAGGTACGGCAGGGCTACGTAGCCGATAGCACCCGGATTCTGGGCAACACTCTGGACGAGGATACCGGAGTTATCTGTTTCCAAAGACTGGTTAGACGCTTCTTCGGCACCGTTAAGGGCATACTGTTTGAAGAGAGCACGCGTACCGGACGTTTTCGGACGGGTTACGAGGACAACCTTTTCATCCGGGCCGCCAACTTCTTTCCAGTTGGTGATCTTGCCGGTGAAGATATCTGTCAGCTGCTGACGGGTCAGGGATTTGACCTGGCCGGCAACGTCTTTGTTAGCGATCGTAGCAACCGTCATAACGCAGACTTTGTGATCTTCCAGTTTATCAGCCTGATCTTTGCTCAGCTTCGTATCAGCCGGTACATCGGAGTTGCCCATATCGACAGAGCCATCAGATACCTGTTTCAAGCCTGTACCGGAACCTCCGGCATTGAGGCTGATCGATACATCTTTATGTTCAGCTTTATATTTTTCTGCTGCATCTTTCACTAAGGGCAGCAGAGCCGATGAACCGGAACCGGTAATGCTGCCGGATACGGCCTGCGTCTTGGCATCAGACTTGTTTGCATCGTTGGAACTGCCACAACCGGCAGCACCAAATACCATCATGGCAGCCAGACCCATCAAAACTAATTTCTTCAAATTCATCGTAAATCGTCTCCTTTTCCTTTAGTGGAATCGTATGTGTATGTTTAATTGCATACCTATCGTAACAAGGCAATGTAAGGAGTCTATGTGGCCAAAGTAAAGATTGCGTCAAAAAAAAGAGGCTGCAGCCAGGTCTAATCCTGGTTGCAGCCCCATATACAGGCTTTTTTTGCCAGCGTGCACAAAAATTTATAGATTAGTAATGCTTACTGCAAGTGAAATCCACCGATTATCTTCTCCGGTACAGAAATAGCTATAGCGCCTAAATACACTACCATGTGCAATTCCTCCCGGAGGTTATCGCAGCCGTGCCGCCTTATTTGCCCGTATATAAGGGCAGTGTCGACGCCGCATAGGGCATGACTGTAACCGTATAGGAGGCTTCTTTTCCGTCTTCCGTAAGCAGCCTTCTGGCGATTCCCCAGGCCTCGTCCATACTGAGGGCCGGAATCTGGCCGCTCTTGCGGATGACATGGAAGTACTGCGGTTCCGTAACGATGATGACAGCCTTCAGCTGCCTGATGATGCAGCGCGTCTTGTAAGCAGAAAAAGCAGGAATCGTAAAATGCTGCTTCACTTCTGTCAAAACCTGGGACAGGTCGTCACGGAAAAACCAATCGGCAAAGGACGCCGGTTCATACATATCTTCGCAGGCCATAGCCAAAATCAGGATACCGCCGGGTTTAACGGCAAAGACGGCATTCATATGAGCCTTTGTTGCCTGGTACATATTGATATCCTTAGGATAGCCGCCAGCTGAGCCGATGACCACATCGGCCTGCGTTGGTATGGACACACCATCGAGGGCTAAGAGCTTTTCACAGCCCTTCTGCCAGGCCGTATCCCAGGCGCCACTGACGACATCATATAGGCTGCCCGAGGCCGTAAAAACCAAATTGAGCAGAAAATGAGGCGGTACGAAGGCAGCGCCTTCCATCATGTCTTCATGAATGGGGTTGCCCTGCAATTTGCCGGCATCACAGTTATGGTTCATACCATCGGCCTCATCATCGCTCAAGGCCAGGGCATGGTTAGCCATAATCGTGTCATAGCCGGCAATACCCGGCAGGATCGCCTTGCGGCCGCCGCCAAAGCCGGCCATATCATGAAAGGAAATACCACCCGTAACAATGAGCGTATCCGCTTCGACAGCCAGCCGGTTAATGCGTACCTGGTTTCCCCGGGACGTGACACCTATACTAAGCAGCTGTGACTCGTCATGACAATCATGCTGTACAATATAGAGACGCCGTACCATATCGGCGCCACAAACAGCTTCCGTTTCTTCCCGCGTTTGCTGCCGGTGTGTGCCTAACGCGATGAGCACCGTAATCTGTTCATCCTGTACGCCCATGAGATTCAGTTCTCCCACGAGAATACGCAGCATGCGATCGGTATGGACAGGCCGCGTAATATCACTGACGACGATGACCACCGTACCACCGGCCTTCACGCATTCCCGTAAGGGCCGGCCGGATACAGGCTTATACAGGGACTTACGGATGGCTTCCTCTTCATCGTGCACGGCCTTCACCTGGGGACTATCGAGATACAGGAGCACATGCTCTTCGTCCAGGCTGAGACGTTGGTTTGTCGTGCCATATGGAAATGTATAGGTCTTCAACTTTCTCTTCCCCCTTGCTGCTTCTTTTACCCGTTCTGCTCGCGGTAAGCCGGAAAGGACACGGTAATCTGGGTGCCTGAGTTTTCCTTGCTGGTCAAGGTAATCCGGCCTTGATGCTGATCAACAATGTGCTTGACAATAGAAAGTCCCAGACCACTGCCTTCGATCTTGTCCGAATGGCTCACATCGGCACGGTAGAACCGTTCAAACACGCGTTTTTGCTTGTCTTCAGGAATGCCGATGCCCGTGTCGGTTACCTGGAGCAACACGCGCTGGTCTTCTTCGCGCAGGGATACGTACACATGGCCGCCGGGACGATTATATTTCACGGCGTTGTCAACGAGATTGACGACGACTTCCCGCAAACGTCCTTCATCTCCCCATACGGTGACATCTGCTAAGGTGCAGTGTACAGTGATCTGTTTATCCAATAAGACCGGCTCCATAAAGCTGGCTACATCCTGGACGATGGGTTTCAAATGAACCGCTTCCATAGGTTTGCTTTGTTTTTTTTCTTCAATCCGTGTGAGATGCAAAATCTCTTCAATCATCCCCAGGAGACGGTTGGCTTGTTCATAAATCCGCGTACCGAAATGCTGTGCATCTTCATGACTTTTGAACATCCCCGCCGCCAGTACTTCGGCAAAGCCCCTGATAGATGTAAGGGGTGTTTTCAGCTCGTGAGACACGTTGGATGTAAATTCCCGGCGCAGCTGTTCCCGCCGTTCCCGTTCCGTAATATCATCCAAGATAAAGAGCACGCCATAAAAGGTATGATCTTTATAGACCGGCTGTACGGTCAGCTGATAAAGGGAATCTTCCATGGCAAAGCGCTGCTCCGATGCCGCCTCAGACGTACCGGCCTGCCGGATCAGCTCCCAGTCAATTGCCGTAAATAGGGACGGTAAATCGAGGCCCGATACAGTCAGATTTTGACGCAGATCAAGGACGGACTTGGCACACTGGTTAATGACGAGAATTTTATAGGACGGATCGGTCAGAATGACACCTTCCTGCAAATTTTCCATCATCAGGCGGATTACATTCCGCTGCTGTTCCAGTGTCTGGATCGTATGGTTGATGACTTCACTTTGATCGAGAATCTTTTGCACGAGCGGCCGCAGCTCCGAATAGACAGGCGGTACTTTGCCGCGTATATCTTCAGGCGAGCCGATATTTTCCATGATCAATGCCGTCCGGCGCAAAGGTGCCAAAAGGCTGGTCGTCAACATCCGCGATGCTTTGATACAAGCCAGGGAGGTCAATGCCAGCAGCAAGAGCAAGAGCGGCAGGAGGGAAAGAAAATGCATATACAACGAGCGCCGTTCTAAGCTGAGACGCAAGATCGTGCCGTTATCCAAACGGACAGCCTTGTAGTACAGTGTCTTTTCCAGCGTGCTGGACATACGCACAGAAGAGCCCTTCCCTTCTTTGATGGCTTCCTGCACTTCCGGCCGTTCCAAATGATTTTCCATGGCCTCCTGATCATAGTCCGATTCATACAAAATATGTCCCGTCGAGCCAATCCAGGTAATACGCATATTGCCCTTTTCATTCTGTCCTGTCTGCTGCAAATACTGGAGCGGATCATCCACCTGTTTGAGACTGGTCGTCATGATCGTAACGGCATTGTTCAGTTCTGTCATGGCCTGTTCTTGTGCCGAATGCCAGACGACCCAGCTGTAAATCAAAATGGTCACGGCCATACAGGCAAAGCCCATAGCCAGCAGGCTGAGATAAATACGTCGTTTCATACCTATTCGCCCTTCATGACATAGCCCAGGCCACGGACAGTGAGAATGAAGCGGCTGGCATCACCTAATTTCTGCCGCAGGCTGCGGATATGCATATCGATCGTCCGCGTTTCCCCTTCATAGGAAAAACCCCAGACGGCCTCCATAATGCGTTCCCGCGTAAGAACAATATTCTGGTTGATCAGCATATAGCGTAACAATTCAAATTCTTTCACCGTAAGCTGGCACGGTTCTCCGTCGACCATTACTTCATGGCGTTTTTCATTTAGGCTGATCGGGCCGCAATTGAGCGTATCTTCCTCTTCCTCCTGTTGCCCACAGCGCCGCAATACGGCGTGGATGCGCGATGTCAGTTCAACAATCCCAAAAGGCTTTTTGACATAATCATCGGCCCCCTTATTGAGGCCCTTGGCAATATCAAATTCACTGGTTTTTGCCGTGAGAATAATGATGGGCAAGGATTTATAAGCTGTCTGACTGCGTAATTTCTGTAAAATATCCATACCGCTTTCACCGGGAAGCATAATATCCAGCAAGAGCAGGTCCGGCTTTTCTTCTTCTAAGGCCTGCCAGAATTCCTTGCCGTCGGCCATGGTCTTAACAGCAAAGTGTTGACTTTCCAAGGCATAGCCTATTAACTCGCGGATACTAGCGTCATCTTCTACACAATAAATTAAAGCCACTATAATTCATCCTCTCTTGTATGTGCCTACAGTATCAATTTTACCTATACTTAGTATTAGTATAACATGCGATTCTCCGACAAATAAATATGAAACCCGTAAAAAATCGGTAAAAAAGGGGATGTGACAAAATGAGAAATCATTTTGTCCACATCCTCTTTTTATTTGC
>NZ_JAQDBC010000029.1:0-35872 GCF_027681725.1 Caecibacter sp. AF58-12pH5A
CCCGCCGAGGAACAAGCATCCGGCTATAGCGGTATCCGCTTCATCCTGCAGGGAAACGATTTCCTGCCAGGCCCGTTCACTGATGTCGGGCTCTATTGGCTTCTGTTCTCCCGGCCGATGCCTGGAATTAATCCACGGCTCAGGCTGTGGTAAATCATGCTGTTTCATACTTCTTCCATCCTCCTTATTCCTGAATAGGAATCACGTTCTGTTCTGCAATCCACTGGTCCAGGGCCTTATCACTGAACAGAACGCGCCGCCCGATTTTCATGGACGGGATTTCCTTCCGCCGTGCCATGCGGTACACCATGTACCGCGAGAACATCGGCTTACCATCCGGCCCCGTGAAGTATCTTTTGATGACATCATCTACACAGAGAATCATGGTATCCGCCTCCTTATACTGCCTCTTCGTCGTCCTGCTCAATCATCGGCAGGACTTTTTTGCCTTTCAGGAATTCATACAGGAAGAGCCGCCCTTTCTGTGTCCATTCCGTCTCGATATTGCAGTCCGGCCGCCCGTCGCTGTGCCGGAAGGCTAACGTCTTGCTGTGCGTGTAACCTTTCGCCTGATACTTGGCGTACAGGAACCACTGCTTACCGATTTTGTAGATGACCCCGTATTCATGGAGCAGGCGATTGAATGCCGCCGCACTCATGCCATAGTCTTTGGCTATCGCTGTTGTTGGTACCGTCCCTTTACTGGCAAGGATGCGGTCTGTATAGTCGGCTTTCGGTTTCAGCTCGCCAACCATCTGTTTGTATCCTGCCGCTTCCAGTTCGGCTGTCTTCCGCGCCGCTGTTTCTTCCTTGAGCCGCTGTGCCAGCTTGATGAGGGTGTCCGGATTCAGCAGAGCTTCTTCGACTTTCTCCGGCGTCAGATATCCGCCATGCTTTCTGATAGCAGGTAGTACTTCGCTCGTGACCCAGTGCTTGAACTTCTTCGCCGTCGGGAGCTTCGAGCCAAATACCAGACTGTAGACACCGGATTCATTGATAATATACATTTCGCGGTTCTGACCTGAGTCGGCAAAACGCCGGGTCAGCTTATCTTCTACATCAACGTGCTTCTTCATGGCATCAGACGTATCCTTATATCCAAGAATTGAAGCGACGTCTTTGCCAACAAAATAAGGTTCCCCGTTAATCGTAAGTGTTTTGATTTCCCCGAATTCAGGGTTTTTGAAAATTTGCAGTTCATTCATACGCTTGCTCCTTTCTAATTAATACGTGTATTCCCGTCATTTTGCTTTAAAAAATTGAGGTCGATATCCAACACTTCAGCTAACTTGGATAAAACCTTGAGGCTTGGAGTATATCGACCTCGTTCAACATCCGCATAATAAGCGCGTGTAACGCCAACTTTGCTGGACAATTCCATTTGAGTCAGTCCAGCTTTTTCGCGAGCTTCTCTTAGAGCTTCTCCAATTTTATTCACGTATTACCACCTCCTTATACTGGTATTTCCGTCTACATGCATAGTGTATAGTATTTCCGTCATTTTGTCAATGGTATTTCCGACATTTTTATATTATAATTACCTTAAAAGACGGAATTACCGCACAAATAATAAGGAGGCGCTATTTATGAAGAGCATTGGCGAAAGAATAAAAGGAGCTAGAAAAGCCGCGGGATTGACACAAGTAGAGCTTGCCAAAAAGACAAAATTATCTCGCTCGTATATAGGAGATATTGAAAAAGATAGATATAATCCCAGCGTCTCAACATTACAGTTAATTGCAGATGCAACCAATAGTTCGCTAGGAGCTTTATTGCCAACAGGAAACTCACCAGACACGGACCCTGACCCGGATTCCGGCCGTGGTGTCCGCATCCCCGTGCTGGGCCGTGTCGTGGCTGGCATCCCCTTGGACGCTATCGAGGAAGTCATAGACTACGAAGAAATTCCGAAAAGCATGGCCGCAACGGGTGATTATTTCGCCCTGCAAGTCAAAGGGGACTCCATGCTTCCCACGCTTAAAGATGGGGATGTCGTCATTGTCCGGAAACAATCGAACGTCGATTCTAGTGACATTGCCATTGTCCTGGTCAACGGTAACGATGCCACGATAAAAGAAGTCAAAGAATCTCCAGAAGGGATCACATTAATCGGCCATAATGTAGCAGTCTTTACGCCTCACTTCTATTCCAATAAAGAAATCGAAGAACTGCCCGTCCGTATCATAGGAAAGGCCGTAGAAGTCCGTAGAAGGTTATAATATTTTATTTTTATATTAGAAAGGGGTTTTATTATGAGTCACAAATTTGAATTCATAGGCGGTAACGTCCCTAAATGTGAGCTGGCCCGGGAAGACCATCAAGACTGCCTGCGCTATGTGGACCCTAAAGCCGGTTTCCAGTACATCCCATTAGTTGGTAACATTGCCAGCCTTCAAACTGTTACAGAAGAAAACAAGAAAAGCTTCCTGGGTAAAGCAGGCTGAGGCCTTGTCGGCGGCCTGGCTCTTGGTGGCGTCGGTGCTATCGCTGGCCTTATCGCCGGTGGCAATAAAAAAGAAATGGTCATCGCTATGTCGATGAAAACAGGCGAAAACATCATGGCTACTGTCAACCAGGACACTTTCAAATGGCTCCTAGGCATATATTCCACACCTACCGAAATGGTCCCGATAAAGTCGATATCAGACAAGCTTAAAGAACAAAAAGAACGTCATAAAAAGACACAGGAAGAATATAAAGCGGAAATGGAAAAATGGAAATCAATGCCGCCTGAAGAACGTGAAAAGTTAAAGAGAAAAAGCCATCTGATCCTGATTTGTCTTGCCATCATTATTATCTGTGTCATCTACTTAATCGTAAAATAGGCAACAAAAAAGCGCCGGCCAAATTGGTCGACGCTGCATAATCTTGACGCCAGGAAAGCAGCTTCCCGGCGTCCCCTGTATTGTTGGTGGAAACTCGGCAGTGAGTTTCTTTTATATTGTATCATCCCAATGTGGAGAAAGGAAGGTTTATTATGGCTCATTGTAGAAAAAAAGGCAATCGCTGGTACTATCGCCTTACATGGACCGACGAAAATGGCACACATAGAGCTGAACGCGCCGGCGGCGATACGAAGACAGAATGCATGCAGGCCTGGCGGGCCGCTATGGTAGAGATCCAACAGCGGGCCGCTGTCACGATGCCGAAATCCATGACGTTCCGTGTAGCTCTCGACGAATGGCTCGAAAAGGCCGTCCGCATCAACGGCAAACAAGCCACTATCGACGCGTACACCAGTGTGGTAAAGATTCACCTGGTCCCGGACCTTGGCAACGTCCCCATTAAGAAACTATCGTCGCGGATGCTTCAGGATTGGCTAAATGGAAAGAGTGCGAAGTATAGCCGATCGACGGTCCATTCGTTTTTTGCCGTCCTTCGGTCCGTATTCTTCTGGCTAGTCAATAACCGGCAGTACCTTGCTGACAATACCATGGCCCGCGTCAAGATGCCGAAATTTGACGAACTGCCAAAACCGATACGTGTCTTTACGCCGGATGAAATGCAGGCCATTTTCTGCCGCTTCCCTTCTTCCCATCGTTTCCATCTTCCTATTGCTTTGGCGTATTATGCCGGCCTCCGTCTCGGCGAATGTCTGGCCCTCACCTGGAACGGCGTCGACCTGGAAAAAGGCACACTGACGATTACATCGACAATGTATGACAAGACAGGCTTGCCGACTCGCGCCAGGACGCCGAAGAGCAGTCACGCGGCCCGGACCATCACCTTCGGCCATAAGCTGAAAAGGGAATTGACCCAGAAACAATGGCAGCAAAAAGAAGCCCGCTTCCAGGCCGGTGCGCTGTACAGAGACGGTCCGAACAGCGGCTACGTCTGCGACCGCGGCGACGGCGGCCCCATGACGTCGAACAATATGAAATTCTTTGGCATGTGGTGTAAGGAACAGTTCGGCAGCGGCAGTTTCCATTGTCTCCGGCACACTCATGCCACGATGCTCCGCGAACAAGGTGTAGGTCTCGATTATATAGCCTCCCGCCTCGGCCATTCCAGCATGTACACCACGGCCAAATACTACGACGCGATTACAGACAAGCGCGAAAAAGAAGTCGTCGAGCTCATCGATAAAGTTTTCTGACTTCCCACAATCAGGCCCATTGTGGGAAGATTTGTGGGAAAAATGTCATCAAGCGGCATGGTTAAGCGGTTTAGAACTTAACGTTAAATTATCGTAAGTAATTTAAAAACGAAAAAAGGAGGCATTTCAGCCAATTTTGCCAGATTTTCCCATACTGCTCCTGTTTTCTGGTTTACTATCAAATTACGTATGACGTTTCTTATTGTCACGTTACTCTCTGATCTGTCTCAACCTTTTCGGAACTTAATATACCTGTTATGCTGTTAGCGGCCATTGCCACTTCAATTGACTGCAGCGTCTTAGCTACAAGCCACGCCAACAAATCCTTGGCTGCAGGTCTTTCCGTATTGTCAGTCCTTTGTATTTATTGTTTATATAATGTCCTGTAGTTTCTTTGCCGGCTTGTATTGTTCCTTTAGTATTTCGTAGTTTCTCTTTTCATTCTCAATGATTTCTCATTTTGTTGATTCATGCAAAAACGCTGGTTACAGACGATTCTCTGTAACCAGCGTTTTTGTGTGGCGCTTTATTTATTTTTTCAACTTGTTGACAACTGTTTCAAATACTTCCAGCATGTTGTAGCAATCCTGTTCATAGATTTCACCCATGTTGGCAACCTGAATCATGTTTTGTTTGCCATAATCGCCTTTGCCGATATAGAACGTATAGCCGCGTTTAGCCATTTCAGCCAGGAACGTCGGTGCATCTACACCAGCCGGCAGGAATACGGAGGTAACCGTGTTGGACAGGTGATCCTGCAGGAGGAAACGGCAGCCTAATTTAGCCAAGCCTTCACGAATGATAGCAGCGCAGGCTTTATATCTAGCGATACGGCCTTCAAGGGTTTCGTCTTCTACGATATTGGTCAGAGCTACGTTGAGCGGCCAAAACAGGTTTACGTTCGGTGTGTTCGGTGTCTGGTGAGCTGTAACAGCACTCTGATAGTGTTTGTAAAGGCTCAGGTAGACATTTTTGCACTGATCTGCTGTAAGGCTTTCCAGAATTTCTTTCTTAGCGCAGATATAGGCACTGCCAGGGAATGCACCCAGGCATTTACCGCCAACGGACGTGCAAATGTCGATGTTGTCACGAACGACGTCGATATCTTCACCGGCAGCAGCCGATACGCAGTCTACATAGAGAATCTTGCCATATTTCTTGCAAAGCTTGCCGATTTCCGGAATCGGGTTAATCATGCCGGTCGACGTTTCATGGTAAACGACGGCAACAACTTTGATCAGGGGATTGTCGGCGAGTTTCCGTTCGATGACATTGAGATCAGGCAAGGTTGCCCATGGGAAATCAGCATCGATGAGAGGAATCTTGTATTTATCGATGAGTTCGAGCAAGCGTTCGCCAAAGACACCGTTGTGTACCAAGAGGATGGCTTCGTCACCTTTAAACAAGGAAGACAGTACTGTTTCATTGCTGGCTGTGCCAGAACCGGAAACGACGAGGCTGTAATAGGATTCGTCTGCCCGGAATAACTTTAAGATTTTTGCTTGCGTATCCTGAAACATTTCTTCAAATTCGGGGCTGCGGTGGCAAATATCATAGTGCAGAAGGGCGTGGCGAACATTATCTTTTACCATTACGGGACCAGGGCTGAATAATTTTGTCATACTCATTGTAAACTGCCTCCTATACGGAAAATAAATACTTTTGCACAATTTAATCAATAGGATGCAACCGGTTTGTTCCTTTGATATTCCTTTGATAATTGTATTATAAAGCCCCGTATAAGGAGTAACAATGAAATTGGTACAAACAAGAACTACTAATATCTATGCATTCCAGCTAGCCTACGTTTCAATCCAAAATTTGGCTCGTTGCACGGATCTATGCCACTCATAGACCAAGGCATCGCGTTCATCAGCCGGCATAGCTGGTTCATAGACCTTGCGGACTTGCCAAAATTCCTCAATAGCCTGCAACGAATCATAGTCACCAATGCCTACGGCGCCCATAAAAGCTGCACCAAAAGCCGTACTTTCTTCAATAACAGGTAATTCTAGAGGGATTCCTAAGATATCTGACTGAAATTGCATGAGAAAAATGTTTTGTGTCGCTGCACCATTACAACGCATGACGGTGATGGGAATAGATGTATCCCCTGCCATGGATGCTAAGACGTCGTTTACCTGGTAAGCCGTCGCTTCCAAGGCAGCTCGTACGACATGCGCTCGTGTCGTATGTGTATTGATGCCGATCATCATGCCCGAGGCGTACGAGTCCCAATGGGGAGCGGCCAGGCCATTAAAAGCCGGTACAAAGTACAAGCCGCCGTTATCGGGGATAGATTTCGCCAAGGCTTCGCTGTCTTTAGGTGATTCCATGATTTGGAGAGAATCGCTCAGCCATTTAGTAGCCGCCCCGGTCGTATAGACACCGCCATCTAAGGCGTATGTCGTATTGCCGTTTACCTGCCAGGCTACGGTAGGCAGCAGGCCATACTGCGAATCAACGCATACGTTACCGGTGTTCATTAGCATGAAACAGCCTGTGCCATAGGTTGTCTTGATCATACCCGGATGGATACAGGCCTGGCCAATTAAGGCGGCCTGCTGGTCAACTAAGATGCCGGCAATAGGAGCCTGGATACCTAAAAAATCCAGGGGATCCGTTTCACCATAGATCTGGGCGCTGTTACAGATTTCCGGCAGCACATCAGCTTGTAAACCAAAAATCTCTGCTAGCTCATCATCCCATTTCTTTTCTTTTACATTGTATAAGAGGGTACGCGACGCCGTTGAGGGTTCTGTGACGTACACCCGGCCGTGGCTCATCTTCCAAATGAGCCACGTGTCGAGAGTACCGGCCATGAGCCGGTTTTCTTCCATTAATTCTTTTGCTTTGGGCACATGTGCCATAATCCAGGCATACTTGGCGGCACTAAAATAGGTGTCGACCATGAGCCCTGTTTTTTCTTTGACCTGGTCGTTATATTGCCAGGCAAGTTCTTCAATTTCTCTGACGTTACGTTTATCCTGCCAAACAATACAAGGGTAGACAGGCTCACCTGTCCGGGAATCCCAAACAATGACCGATTCCCCTTCATGGTTAATGCCGATGGACAAGATAGAGTCCGTTTCCGCATTGGCAGCCTTCATGGCCTTGGCCGTTGAACCTAGTACGGAACGCCAAATGTCTTCCACCTGGTGTTCTGCCCAGCCCTTTTTTTCTGAAATGACAGGCAACGCTTCGTAACCGCTGGCAATGACATTCCATGCGCGGTCAAATAATAACGTTCGCGTACCTGTTGTACCTTGGTCAATACCCATGTAATATTTTTTCATTATTTATAACATCCTTACATTTTACGAATTTACAGCCCAATTGCGGGACCGTTCTACGGCCCGATGCCATTCGCGAAGCATGTATTCCCGTTGGTCCTGTTTGAAAGTCGGTTCGTACCGGCGTTCTAATTTCCACGTATATTTTACGTCATCTAAGGAATTGAATTCGCCAATGCCTAAGGCGGCCATAAAGGCTGCCCCTAAGGCTGTCGTTTCTTTGACGACAGGTACTTCGACAGGGATACCCAGAATATCGGATTGGAACTGCATTAAAAACTGATTATTGCTGGCGCCACCATCGCAGCGCATCAAGGGAATTTTGCTCTGTGTATCTTTTTCCATGACATCTAACAAATCCTTGACCTGATAGGCTGTCGATTCCAGCGTGGCCCGGACGATATCTTCCCGGGTTGTGCTGCCCGTAATGCCAATCATCATGCCACGGGCGTAGGAATCCCAGTAGGGTGCCGCTAAACCTGTAAAAGCGGGCACAAAGTACACGCCATTTGTATTGTCTATACTGCTGGCAATGGCATCTGTATCGGCAGCTGCTTCGATGATCTGCAGACCGTCACGCAGCCATTGTGTTGCTGCACCTGAGATATATACGCCTCCGTCCAGAGCGTATGTTTCTTTTCCGTCTATACGCCAGGCAACCGTTGGCAAGATACCATTTTGAGAATCGACGATATGATCGCCTGTATTCATAAACATGAAGCAGCCTGTACCGTACGTTGTCTTGATTTTACCGGGCATGGTGCAGCCCTGGCCCAATAAAGCAGCCTGCTGGTCATTTAAAACGCCGCTGATGGGCGCAGCAATACCTAAGAAGGAAGCCGAATCCGTATTGCCGAAGACATGATTGCTGTCGCAGATGGTCGGCATGATTTGCTTGGGAATACCGAAGAGTTCCAACAAATCTTCAGCCCAGTCCTGTTTTTGAATATCATACAACATAGTACGGGAGGCAGTCGAACCATCTGTACAATGAATCTTGCCGCCAGACATCTTCCAAAGTATCCAGGCATCCATATTACCGGCACATAAGCGTCCTTGCTGCAATAATGACGATGCGTTTTCTACATGCTGTAACAGCCACTGTAATTTGGTGGCGCTAAAATACGAATCTACAGGTAAATGAGTGCGCTCACTAATTATCTTACCATATTTTGACCGTATTGTATCGCAATACTCTGCAGTTCTTCTGTCTTGCCATACTAAAGCGTGGTATACGGACCTTCCGGTTTTCTTATCCCAAAGTACGACTGTTTCTCCTTCGTGATCAATGCCGACACTGATAATTTCGTTGCCCGTAGCACCTACCTGTTCCATAGCTGAAAAGACTGCCCGCTGTACACACTGCCAGACGTCATCAGCGTCATGTTCGACCCACCCGTCTTGCGGATAAAATAGTTTTTCTTCACAATATCCGCGGGATGCCTGGTTCCAGTGGCGGTCAAAAAGAATAGCCGTAACACCCGTCGTGCCTTGATCAATGCCTAAGTAATATTTTTTTTCCATTCTACAATCCCTCCTACTATATATTTTTGATATGCTGCCAAAAATGGCAAAAAAATAGCACGACCCAAAACAGGGCATGCTATATGTAAAGCGCTACTACAAGGTAGTTGCACGGAGAAAATAAGGGGACTTGAATTCGAGCATAGATGAATCTGTATCCATCAGCCGTTCAATGCGGCTCATATCTTTTAAGCCATAGTTTTTTAATTCATAAGCTGTACAAAAGAGAAATTTGCGATAGACCCGGTTCATATGCGTCTGGTCTACATAGCCATAGGTGATTGATGTATCCAAAAGTGATTTGGGACGGGTTTCCAAAATAGATTGCAGAGACGCATTCAGTTGATATATCTGGCAATACATCTTGGTAGCGACACCGACGTGTTGCAGAAAAATCCGGCTTAAATAGCGGGTTGTACATTCTACTTCATCGGCGAGGCTTTGGATTTTCAGAATACCTTCACGATCTTTTATAAAATCGATACTTTTCTGTAATTTTTCGTTGACATAAAAACGCTTGCCGTCAAGCTTGTCTACGAAGCGTTGTAAAATGATATTTCTTTCATGAAACGATTCTGCATAGCGCATGGGCTGGCACAGTTTTTCCAGATTCGGTACCCACTGCCCCATGGGAACGGTCTGGTCTGTCAGCTCGCTAACATCGATATGAGAAAAGAAACGAAATGCTCCTGCACGTAAGCGCACACAATAGGCGGTCATTTTGGGTGGCACGACTAGTTCTCTTAATACGGTATTGCATCCCATCACTTCGCCATGGGCGTGTGCTCCTAGCATAAATATGAGCGTCACACACCCTGTTGGCACGACAGGATATTTTATTTCTTGATCTTTACGATTGCTGATTTCATAACTATCTAACAAGAGCTTGCTAAATTTAAAGGGGAGGCGAAAAGACACGGTGTTTAAGACCGTATTTGGCTTCTAAAAGAGTCGGTACAAAACTAGGCGAAAGAGTTTGTCCCGTCATGACTTGTCGATTACTAATGTAAAGAGCCATCTTCGTTCCCTCCTTTTGAACTTACATAGATTTTACCATGACCAGAGAGAGCCTGAAATTCCGATTTATACCAATTTTTAATTTTTTATAGAAATTGACGCTTTTTTCTAAAAAAAGCTATGTTTTAAATGCATAGGTTTTTATTTTTTAATTAATAATTTGCAACAATTCCGTTTTATACCAAAATATCTATGGCAGAGATGATATAATCTCTTCAAACATTTGAAAAACGCTTTTCTACGGTAATTTATCATGTTAGGAGGTACAGATTATGCAAAACTCAACAGAAACATCTCCGGCAACGACAGAGCATTTAACGCGAGCCTGGGGATTACCGGAATGTATCACTATTTCCGCAGGATCGATCATTGGTGTCGGTTTGTTTACCGTTGGTTCATCGCAGGTAGGTATTGTTGGGAGTTCCATTATCGTCGCAACGATTATTTCGTTTTTATTGGTTCTTTGGCCAGCCGCTTTATACGGTGAAATGGGCGGTTCCTTACCTTTTGCCGGTGGCACCTATTCCTATGCGAAACGGGCACTCAACTATCCGACGGCTGTTTTTTGCAGCTGGAACTGCACTGTCGCCATGATTGGGATTGCTGGTGCCAGCGCGTTAGCCTTTGCCAGTTATTTTAAATGGCTTCTTATTTCTATCGGTATTCCCTATGATGTTGATGATCGCGTAGCCGCTGTCGTTTGCATCGCTGTATTTGGTTATATCAACTACCGGGGCGTCGAATTCACAGGTAAAGTACAAAACGCTTTTATGTATTTCTTTTGGACCATGTCGGCAATCTGGTTCTGCGTCGTCTTAAAGGATGTAGATTTCGCAAATTTCATTCCTCTCATGAGTGGGATTCCGGCCGACTTCTTCGTCTTTGCCAAGGTTATCCTCATGGTTTGGTGGTGCTTCGCCGGTTTTGAAACACTTGTTGGGATGGGTGGCGAAGTCAAATTCCCACAAATCAACATTCCTCGTGCCTTGACGCTGACACCATTTATTGTCTTTGCCATTAATGCCTTGTTCTTCTGGTTCATCACCGGTCTGACACCGCTGGAATCGCAACCCATGCTGACTGATTCGGCAGCACCGTATGCGACGTCGTTACAGCTGGCCGGTATCGTTGGCCTGCCACTGATCATCCTCTGCGTAGGTATTACCTTTGGTGGTAACATTGGTGCTATGAATCCGACCATTGCCGGTCCATCCCGGTATATGTACGTTATGGCCGAAGACGGTTGCTTCCCAAAGATTTTCGGTAAGCTCCATCCGAAATATAAGAATCCGTATATTTCCGTTATTACCGTCAGTGTCGTCGCTATTCTCCTGATTCTGACTGGTTCTATCGCCCTGATCGCTGCCATGTGCGCTTTTTCGCAGATGATCTGCTACATTATTGGCTTCATTTCGTATATCATGTTGAAGAAAAACAGTCCGGAACTGCCGCGCTATTACAAAGCGCCGCTGGGAATCTTTGGTGCCTGCTTCAGCGTTGTTACATTTGCTGTATTGATGGTTCTCTCCGTTGATATGGATGCTCTTCCCTATAACATTGGTTTTTGTATCTTATGTCTCTTATATTATTTCTTCTTCGTACGGAAACGGACGAAACCGGTCATGTCTGAAGAAGAATATCGTTCCGAAATGGTAGCTCCTACGGCAGAAGAAAAGAAAGCCCTGGATAAACAGTACAGACATTGGCAAATGGGTGCCTATGGTGTATTTGCTCTTTCACTGGTCATGTACGCTGT
This sequence comes from Caecibacter sp. AF58-12pH5A, assembly GCF_027681725.1. Taxonomy (NCBI): domain Bacteria; kingdom Bacillati; phylum Bacillota; class Negativicutes; order Veillonellales; family Veillonellaceae; genus Caecibacter; species Caecibacter sp. AF58-12pH5A. The sequence continues at coordinate 11,687 of NZ_JAQDBC010000029.1, forward strand.
TGCTATCATCATGCACTAAGGTTACATCGAACTTCTCTCATACAGCATACCTGCAGTAATGTACCGTATGCGTAACCCAAAAAACACTCCCTGCGTAGTGACAGGGAGTGTTTTTTGGTAATTAATTCGTTAATTTCTAAGGAACAAATGTTTACTGAGAGAATTTCGAGCTCAATAAACATTTGTTCTAATTCTATTCTTCTTCGAATCCCAATCCATAGATGTCGCAAACGTCTATTTTTACGTTATTTTCCAGGTATAGAATGTGTTGCGTATAGTCAATACGCCGAATACAGGTAGTCCGTGTTTCGTATGTCCCGCCTGGCTTATTTGGGTCTGGCCGAAAATAGGTAATCCTTACGGGAGTGTGTGCCAAATCTTCTTTTTCCAACTGCTGTAGGATTTGGTCCAGTTCGGCTTTTTGCTCGTCTGAGAGGATTTGTCGTTCTGCTACATAGCGGCTCGTTTCTGCAATCGCTTCTTCATAGCCTGTGAGGGCCGCAAAGGGAGCGAACTGGGCGGCCCGTTCTTGGAGGGTCATGGCCTGATGGCGGCGGATGCCACTGTAGGGAAATTGTACGAGGCGTTTGTCCGGTTTCATGCCTTATGACCCCCTACTTGGCCGTTTCGTTCTCGTGTCATGGCACCTGCTTCAAAGTTGCGGCCCTTGATGAGGGCGTTTTTACCATATTTCTTTTGGATTTGCAGAATAGCCCGCTGGCGTTTCCGTTCCCGCGTTTCATCATCGTACAAGATCGTTCCTGCCGGTTCGGGAGCGGCAAAGAGATCGACAGCCTGATAGACAGCAGCCTTAGTTACTTCCGTTTCCTTCTGGACATTAGCAGCGACAACTTGAACCCGGCGGATCCAAAGTCCTGGCGTAATAATCTTATCGTAGAGCTGCAGCATGGCTTCTTCCAGTGCCTTAGACGATGACGTATAGTAGCCCAGGTGGATTGTACCGTGAGCGTGTTTGGGAATACGCCGGCCATAATGGTCGCAGACGGTAGGCCCTGTATACGGAATATCCTGCTGGTGCAGGTTTTTTCTGTCATAGCCGATAGTCAGGACGAGCTGTTCTGTCAAAAGCTGTTTATCGACCAGATCTAACGACAGAAGGTCTGTCATTTCCCAGACGATGAGACGGCCCTTTTCCGTGTCGTACGGGCAATGCAACACCTGTCCGGCACCAAGGCTGTGCTGGCGTGGCTTGTAGGCTTTGATCTGGGCTAAGGTACACGGTTCAAAACCCCAGCTATGATCGATGAGGAGCTCGGCATTGACGCCAAAGAGGCGGAACAGGAAATCTTCGTGTTCTAAGGAGCAACGGGCAATGTCGTACATCGTGCAAGGGCCGTTTTCTATGAGCTTTACAGCATAGCCCGTACCGATGCGCCAAAAATCCGTCAAGGGCTGATGGAGCCAAAGCTTTTCCCTGTACGTGTATTCATTCAGTGCGGCAATGCGGGCACCATTGGCATCCGGTGCCATGTGCTTGGCTTCAATATCCATGGCGATTTTGGCTAAATAGAGATTGGTGCCAATGCCGGCCGTTGCCGTAATGCCCGTTTCCTTGAGGACATGCCTGAGAATCCGTTCGGTAAGCTGCCGGGCCGTTAGGCCGTACATGGGCAAATACGCTGTGACATCCATAAAAACTTCATCAATGGAATAGACGTGAATATCTTCTGGTGCCACGTAGTGCAAATAAATCTGGTAAATACGCGTGCTATAGGCCATGTATAAAGACATGCGCGGCACGGCCGTAATGTAGTCGAGCTGCCAGTCCGGATGCTGGCGCAGGAGCGTATCGTCTGTCGTAACGCCGGTAAAGACGTGATTGGGAATTGCTAGCAGGCGCTTGGCGTTCAGTTCACGGACCTGACGGATGACTTCAAAGAGGCGCGGTCTGCCTGGTACACCATAGGCCTTGAGGGACGGAGATACAGCCAGGCATATGGTCTTATCTGTACGGCTGGCATCAGCGACGACGAGGTGTGTCGTCAGCGCATCGAGGCCACGCTCACGGCACTCGACAGAGGCATAAAAGGATTTCAGATCGATGGCTATGTATGTCCGCGACACGATGAACACCTCTTTTTTTGATTCCGATAATAATACTAAAACAGGAAATAGTTTATTTTATCCCTTGAAATACCTTACTATATCATGCTATGATGCAATTGTGATTATCGGAAGAAATAATAATAAAGAAGCTCACAATACGTATTTCTTCCGGCATGGCAAGGAAAATATATAGAACACATGTTTAGTGAGGACCTAAAAGGCCTCGACGAACAACTGTTCCGCACGTATTACCTTGAGAAGGAGGCTTTTTATGGCAAAAGATGGCATGGAACACTTTTATATTGGCCGCCCGGAAGTAGTGGCACAAAACGAAAAACTGACAGACAAGGCCCGGCAAAGCATTTACATTGCCCGGGCTGATAATACAATCGATGCCTACCGGGCCGATTGGAAGGATTTTTGCGCCTGGTGCATCTATCATGAAGAATCGTACTTCCCGGCAGCGCCAGAAACGATCGTCAACTATATCAACGATCTGGCTGATAATGCCAAGGCCAATACGATTGCCCGACGTATTTCAGCGCTAACGGAAAACTACGAAGCAGCCGGTTTAAGTGACAAGAATCCGTGCCGCAGTCCTCTCGTCCGCAATGCCCTGCGTGGTATCAAGCGTATGAAGGGAACGCTCCAGCACGGCAAGGCACCCATTCTCTTTGACGATATTAAGGAAATGCTCCAGTGTATCGACGGCGATGAGCTCCTCCAGGCGCGAGACAGAGCGATTCTCCTCATCGGCTTTTATGGCGCCATGCGGCGCTCAGAAATCGCCGGCCTCGACGTCGAAGATTTGAATTTTACGCGCTTAGGCCTTTTGATTACCCTGCGTAAGTCCAAAACGGACCAGTTTGACCAAGGCCAAATGATTGCCATTCCCTATATCGACGACAAGGAAGTCTGTGCTGTCACGGCCTTGAAGCATTGGCTCGATCTGAGCGGCATTACAACAGGGCCGGTATTCCGGGGTTTTACAAAGGCGCATACGATCCGCAAGAACCGTATTTCCGACAAGAGTATTGCCCTCATCGTCAAGCATTACGTCGGTCTCATGGGCATGAATCCTGATGAGTACGGAGCTCATAGTTTGCGTCACGGCTTTGCTACCTCAGCAGCTATGCAGCACGTAGAAGAGCGACAGATCATGCGGCAAACGCGGCATAAATCCCAGGCTATTGTACGGCGCTACATCGATGAAGCAGACCGCCTCATCGATAATCCCATTTTCAAAATTACAGGTGGCAAGAAGTGAATTTCCCCTCCTATAGAGGATAGGGGTCTTCTGCCTAATTATGATAAAAAGCAGGCGGTAGAACGAACCGCCTGCTTTTTTGCTTACGGTGCAGCAAAGGTTTTCCGCACCGTATCTGCCCGGCTGGCCGTAACAGGAATCTGTAAGGTCTGGCCAGGATATATTTGCTGATCGTGATTCAGATGGTTCGTTTCTATAATATCGTTGACAACCGAGCGAACGTCGGTCTTATTATCAGCGGCAACAGAGGCAATTTGCCAAATCGTATCTCCGTTCTGTACACGGATAGGAACATATTGATCATTAGTATGATAGGTCATGCCCAGCTGGGTTACGGCTAAGAGAAGGATTGCTGTCAATACTGCATATTTCCCTGTTCTAAGCCAATTTTTCTGTGTTTTTCTTTTCTTTTTCATGTTCGTCACCTCGGCTATAAAGAGCGGTTTACATAGAAACGTATGTTTCAAGAACTACCGTTTTATGAACACTTGTTTGTTGATGTCTCTATTATACCGACGAACGCACGTTCCGTCAAGAGCAAAAATAGCAAAATGAAAAATTTATGAACAAACGTTTGAAATTTTCCCTTATATACGGTATAATAAGAACAAATACACTAGGGAGTGATTACGATGCAGAATAGAGAAAAAGATTTGACTACGAGACAGCGCCAAATTCTTGAATATATCCGCGAATGCGTACATAAATATGGATATCCCCCTTCGGTACGGGAAATCTGCAAATCCGTGGGCCTGTGCTCTACTTCGACGGTCCATGGCTATCTGAATAAATTGGAAGAATTAGGCTTTATCCGTCGTAATCCGACGAAAAACAGAACAATCGAACTCTTGGACGAAGGCTCTTGGCGTTCCAAAAAGATCGTTCCTATGCCCCTGCTGGGACAAGTGCGGGCCGGGATGCCTATTTATGCAGAGGAATGTGTGGAAGACGTCTATCCTTTTGCTGCCGATTTTCTCGGCGATAACAGTGAAGATCATTTCATGCTTACCGTCGTCGGCGACAGCATGATCAATGCCGGTATCCAGGACGGAGACCTGTTGATCGTACGCCAGCAGGAAACGGCAGAAAACGGAGATATTGTCGTCGCCCTCATCGGCGACGATGCCACAGTAAAACGCTATTTCCGCGAAGAAAAACGGATTCGCCTGCAACCGGAAAATCCGGAATATACACCGATCTACACGGATATTTGCCACATCCTTGGCAAAGTTCAGGGGTTGATTCGTCGTTTCTAATACGCAGTTCTTGTACGGGATGATAAAAAAGCTGTACCAACAATGAAATTTCTTGTTGGTACAGCTTTTTTGGTGCAGTTCATCGAATTGTACTTTTTATGTCACAGAATGCCCGTTTCGTAACGTAAGCGCTTCTCTTCTAGTCTTCCGGTTCATACAGGAACAGCAAGTGTTTTTTATCGGCTGCAAGTTTGGTGAAACGATCGTACTGCCGCAGGACATCGATGATCAATTCATCCTTTTTCATGTAACGTACAGGATAACCAATGCGGCCATCGGCAAAGTAACTCATAGGAATATAAACGATATTATCGTCGATTTGCGGCATGGAATCATTATTAGCGGCAAATTCCGATACAGCGTTACGTTCGCATTGGATGCCGTAAATGAAGTTGCGCATGGACGGCTGTTCAATGACGAATTCGGCCCGTGGTAACGGCCCCATGATATCGTAACGTACCTTGGCTTCCACACCGTACTTCTTGATTTCTTCAGACAGCTCTTCAAAGGCCGGTACGGCAGTTTCTTGAATGAACTGCTTGGCGTTGTTCAGATCCGGATGGCTGACCATTGAGTTCAGGCGATCCTTCCAAAACGAGCCTGTCCAGTAGGATGTGCACGCCGAGAGGCCACGGCCGAAATAATCTTCATCGATGACCAGGCCTTTAAGCAGGCAGAAACACAGGACGATCAAAATCACTAAAAATGGCAGGGACATAACCATGGTCGTGGCCTGCAGTGCACCTAAACCGCCCGTATAAAGCAATAAGATAGCCAGGGCAGCCAAAACGATACCCCAAAAAGCACTCTGCCATTTGGGGAATTTGATACCACCTGACGAGGCAATCCCGTTGATGACGAAGATGCCTGAATCGGCAGATGTGACGAAGAACAGAGTAATGATCACAATGGACATAATCGATGTAATCTTGCTGAAAGGCAAATAATTCAAGAATGTAAACAAGAGTGCTTCAGTCTGGCTGGCCATGGCTGAAAGGGTGCCGCCATTGACCTGGTCTGCCCAGATCGCCGTATTACCAAAGACAGTCATCCACAAGAGATTGAATACCGTCGGCACCAGAAGAACGCCTAAAATAAATTCCCGCACGGTCCGGCCGCGGGAAATCTTGGCGATAAACATGCCGACAAAGGGTGCCCAGGAAATCCACCAGGCCCAGTAAACGACGGTCCACGACGTAAACCAGCCTTCGTTTTGCGGATCGTAAGCAAAGGTGCGGAAACTGAGCGGTATAATGTTGGACAAGTACGCACCCAGGTTTTCAGTAAAATCGTTGAGGATGATAATCGTCGGGCCTACTGCCAGTACAAAAAGCATAAGAAATAAGGCCAGGCCCAGGTTGATTTCGCTCAGGCAGCGCACGCCTTTACTGACACCGGAAATGGCAGAAAGGATAGCGCAGGTCATAAAGACGATAATAATGCAAATCAGCGTGCCCATATGAGCTTCACTGATCAGCCCTACTTCCTTAAAGCCTGAGGCCAGCTGCATAGAACCATAGCCTAATGTCGTCGTAATACCAAAAATCGTACAGGACAAAGCGACAACATCGATAAAGATGCCAATAGGACCATTTACTTTATCCCGCAAGAGCGGATAAAAGGCGCTGCGTACGGTAAGGGGCACGTGATAGCGGAAACCAAAATAGGCCAGTGCCAGGCCGAGGACGCCGTAAATGGCCCAGGCATGAATCCCCCAGTGAAAGAACGTATTGAGCATAGCCGTTTTTGCCTGGGCGTTAGCCGATAAGCCTTCATGAAGCGGCATGGCGTAGTGAGAAATCGGTTCGGCTACGCCAAAGTACATGAGACCAATGCCCATACCGGCAGCAAAGAGCATGGCAATCCACGAGAAAAAAGGATATTCCGGTTCTTCATCATCATTTCCCAGGCGGATACTGCCCAAGTTGCTGACACAAAGAACGAGTAACAATATAACAAAAAACGAGACGCCCAAAATAAAGAGCCAGCCCCAGGATGTAGTGATCCATTGCTTGGCTGCATCCAGGTAAGCCCCTGTCGTAGCAGGGAAACAGGCGCAGCCAATAACGACAGCCGCTATAATGAGCAGTCCCGGAATCGTAATCCAGGTATTAAATGTAGTAAGAGAGCGTAGCCGCTCCAGTCGGTTCCTCATAGAATTCCTCCCTTGATATCTAGAAGGCCCGTATGACTGCATAGGTGAATAACGGCAGACCTATCGCGCCTAGTAGAATTGCATTTTTATGTATTTTACTCACTTATTATACCATAATAATTTAATTTTATCAAATATAATATTGATATAGTATATATGATAATAATTAGTATATACATAATTAATATTCATTTACAGGCATTTTACAATTTAACTACCATAATTTGTATCTTCATTTCTCACTTCAACGATATGAAGAGTACTATTCTCTCTGCAGTTAATGCATAATATATGCGTTTTTGAGCAACTCTTGATAAGGCGCAAAAAAAGCACCCGTCAAAGTGACGGATGCTTTTTGCGCTAAGGGACTTAGCCATTCCATTCTTTGTAAATACCTGCGGCTCTCTTTTCGGTGGATTTTTTGGAAACATACGATCCCAAGACGACAGGAAAGCCTTTACGTTCGATAATATCGTGCATATACTTGCGGAACGGACAGGGCGGACGGTGATAGTTGTCAGAAACGAGACACGAAGCCAAATGAACGACCACATCCTCCTTATTTTCCTGGTATCGTCTCAGCTTACGTGTCAGATCTTCCAGCTTACCGGCTAAGCCGGCACCACAGCAGCCGCCACACGTAAACGGTAAATACCGTGTATCTGCCGGATAGTCCGCAAAGGGACCGGTCCGATCAAAAAAGGTTTTCATACAGCCGTACCCGGCGCAGCGTTTACAGACAATATCACATTGGACGACAACGACTAATTTAGACATACTATCACATTCCCCTCTTTTTTTAGTTTCTTTATACTATAGCATGGAGAAGGGAAAATAGCCAGTTTATTTTTAGGCTTGTGCCTGCTTTGCCAAGCGCTGGAAAAATCTCATCTGATACTCATTGTATGTACCTTTTACGACGTGGGCACTGCCACTATCGGCTGTATCAATCATGTCCATAAGAGACTGTGTCTTTTTCTCCGATAATCCAGGCAGCCACTTGGCATCGTCTATATAATTCTGTAAGGCCGTTCTGGCCTGGTCATATTCGCCACGGTAAAAGTACCAGCGCACGGCACAAATAGTCCGCAAATCGGCTGTAAAGGGAATATCTGCCCCATAGCATTGCCACGCAGCGGCAAATTTTTCCAATTCCCGCTGGCTGTAATAGAGACGGAACAAGGCAGCATACATATGAGTAAAGCCTGTAACAGGCTGTTTGTCCAAACGGCGCTGCCTGTCGATTTCACAGGCATACGTATAGTAGCGTTCAGCCCGTTCTGTATCGTCTTGAGGCAAATCACTCAGCCTAAGAGTCACAGCGCATTCATAGGCCTTGCCAAGAGAATAATAAATGTCCCCGGCCTGTGGCGGGTAGGGCTGGTTTTGATGCGCTACGGCTACCAGATCTTCTGCTATTTCCGGCAGCCCGGCACCCTTGCGGGCCTCTTCCAGGCCATAGAGAACCCAGCGCAGGATTTGCTTGCGTTCTGCCTGTTTGGCCGCCTTAGGCGGCGAGGCAAGGACCATGAGGAATTCCTTCTGCAGCCATGATTGGCCTTGCAAAAGCGCCAGGCCGCACCGGCCGATATTGTAGCAGGTCTTATGAAAGAGACGCTCGTGCCGTTTTTGGTCTTCTGCCGACAGCTCTTTCCAGCCACGCAAGATCTGGGAGAATTGGGAGAAGGCTTCTTCCTTCAGCCGCTTGCGCTTAGTCATAGGCCAGGTCAGGCAAAAGTCTTCTGCTGCCCGGTATAAGAGGTACGCATAGCGGAATGAATCATATAAGGATGCATCCTGTTTGAGCAAGTATTCATAGCAGGTAAAGGCCTTTGTAAGGTATGTCTCACGCTTTTCCCGCTGGCACCTGGGAAACTTCTTGCTGATCTGGGTGTACTGTAAATACTCACTGTAATAGACATAGGCAACGCAACGGACGCTCATAGACTCCTTATCCTGGGTTTGGCATTTCTTGGCCAGACGTAAGGCTTCGTAGGTCAGGCCTATGTATTTTTCATAATCATGGCCCCAAAGAGCAGCCCGTAAATAGACGTAAGCCAGACGGCATAAATAACTTACAGAGGTGGTCATAGCTTCAGGAATCTGGTCTGTTGCACCTAACGATTGTAAGGGACCGGCCCATTCCCGGCTGCTTTCCGCATATTGTAAAATCGTGTTGATTTCATTCTTCTGTTTCACAAATCTACTCCTTCATACCTTATTCCGGCCGGTATCATTACGTTGAGTATATAAGAAAAACATAACAGAAGGATGAGTACCAGATTAAAAAAGAATGAGAAAATAATGAAAATAAAATGAGAAAATCAGCGTACGATCATGACCGGGCAGGTGCAGCGCAGGATGACATATTGGCTTACACTGCCCAAAATCATCTGTTTCAGCCGTGAATAGCCGCGGCTGCCGATAATAATCAGGTCAAACTTCTCTTCTTCACAAAATTCCACCGTTGTCTTGGCTGGATCGCCAATTTTGACGACGGTCCGCAAGGGCATGTCCCGCGGTACGTCGCGGACCATTTCTGTAAGCAGCTCATAGCCCTTTACCTTGAGCTCAGACGGCACGTAGCCGCCGGTACTGACCTGTTCAAAGGAATTGATTTCCTTGTTCAAATCGACGACGTTCAAAAGAGTCAGTGACGCACCACAATGGCCAGCAATGTACACCGCCTTGTGTAAGGCCCGTCGTGATGGCTCTGAGCCATCGACGGGAACGAGTATGGAATTCAGTTCTTCATCTTTCATTTCTTCTACCATAGGTTATGTCTCCTCTTGCGTATGGGCGACTGCCTGGGCTTGTTGTTTTAGCAGGCCCTGACGGGCATGGCGGAAGACCAGGCAAAAGACAATAAGTAACGTAGCAAAATACAATAAAAACTGTCCTAGTGTTTGGGCAATGTCGCCGAAGCCGGCACCACGGACAATAATATCCCGTGTAAATTCGTATTCCCATGTGAGCGGGAAAAAGTGGGCTACGTGCTGGACCCATAAGGACTGCTCGACAATAGGGCTCGTGGCACCGCCAAGGATGAAGCCGCCTGGAATAAAGAGAATCATACGGCTCGACGCGACGCCCGGATTCGCGGCATTCCAGCCAAACAGGAGACTCATCGTACCTACGGCAGGAATATAAAAGCATTGTGTCAGCAGGAACAAGACGTAGCTGCCGGAAAAGTTCATATCATTGAAGAAATGCAGAATGACCATGCCGATGACCAGGGCCGTCATGAGACAAAAGCAATACGGAATGAGGCGGATGAGAATGCCAAAGGGGGTGCCATGCAAGAGCTCATGCTGGAGTTGGCCCGTCATGCGCAGGCGCGGCACCATACCGATGGTAGCAAAGGTAAAGAACATAGACGAGAAGAAAAAGAGGAAGCCCTGGACTTCACCATTATTTGCTGCCGATCCTTGTGGGTTAAAGAGGAGCCGGTCCCGCAAAGAAATACCGGACTCGACACGGCTTCCTTCCGTTCCAGAGAGCTTGGCATTTTCAGCGGCTACAATTTCGTTGAGGGCCTCCATGACTTCAGCCGACTGGGCTGTGCTCGTATTATCATAAAAGACGCCAATAGCGCCGCTCTGCGACCCGTAGCGCGTTTTTTCCAGGTCCTGAGGTAAATAGATAACGGCAACGTACCGATCGTTGTAAAAGAGTGATTCCGGCGATACAGCCGTATGAATGATATCTTTCACGTCAATGAAGGGCGACGAGTCGATTTCGTCGATGATTTCCCGGCTATAGCGGGAATTATCCCTGTCAATGATGGCGACTGGCGCATTGTGGATGGTGTTGTTCCCCAGTAGTATCGTAAAGACAACTGCGCAGACGACAGCAACCATAATAGCGACCTTTTCATAGGGCATACCTCGTCCGGAAAAGAGAAAGGCTATTTCATCCTTTAGAGAATGCATCATTTTTCACCTCGATCGTCAGCCCCGGCATGATATCCTGGCCGGGATCCGTGTAGATACGGATTTGGAAAGCCGAAAGGTCGGCCTGGCCTTTTTCACGGGTCATCTTCAAATTGGCAAATTCCGGCGCCTGCGTAATGAGGCGGATTGTACCGCGTACAGGGTCACCTGTGGCGACAGAGGTACCGGTCAGTTCTTCTCCTTCGTGGAGCTGGGCAGCCTGTTTTTCACTGACGTAAATATCGTAATAATAGCGTTTGCTTTCGAGAAGAATAACCGGTGTATTAGCCGTAATCATTTCCCCTTGCTTAGCGATAATCTTCAGAACCTTGCCGTCTTCCGGTGCCCGCAGGGTGAGACGGTCCTTTTGCACATACAGTTCCTGGAGCGTCGTTTCCAGCTGTTTCTTTTGCGCAATGAGAGCGTCGACGTCGTTATTCTTGTTGGCGTTCGTCTGCCGGGCTTCTTCGATTTCCGGCAGCTGCAGCGAATCCGTGTTGCCGTTGTCCTGGGCACCGCCTAAGAGCTTTGAAAGGGCTTGTTTTTGCTGTTCCAAGGCGGCCTGGGCTACTTCCAGAGCCTTCTGGGAGTCATCCATATCCTGACGGGAAATAGCGCCCTGTGAAAGGAGCGCAGATTTACGATTGTAGTCGATTTGGGCGTTACGCAGCGTTGCTTCAGCTGAGGTGATAGCAGCCCGCTGGGCATCGATGCCGCGATAGCTTTGTTCCTGCTGTGTATCGGTCTGGCTGTAACCAATGCGGATGGTACCATTCATAGAGCGGATTTGCGCGTCTAGCTGGGCAATCTGGGCCTGTGTCTTTTGAATGGAAAGGTCTGTATCCGTGCTGTCTAGCTGCATGAGGATATCCCCTTTCTTTACTTCCTGGGCTTCTTTTACATTTTCACTGATCAGCCGGCCGCTGACAGAATCAAAGGATACTTTTACCTGCTCTGCCGTAAGGATACCGTCTTTTTTGCGAATTGCCTGGGCTAAGGCATCGTTGCCCTTGAACATGAGCAAAATGCCGCCAAGGATAATGACACAAATGAATAAAATACCGATTTTCATGGCTCTAGGTTGTATGTTCATAGTCTTTTCCTCTTTCGTATAATTAGCTAGCTAACTAAATAAGCAGGAAAACCCTATCACAAGGGCCTGTCTCAGGTAGTAAGCTTTTGCAGGAGGCGGATAACTTCGTCTTGTTCCTCCCGGTTGAGCTTCCCCATGAGGCGGGAAATGCGCAGATAGTGATTGGGCAGGATTTGGTTCAGATAGGCGCGGCCGTGCTCACTCAGGCGTAGTATCTTTCCCCGTTTATCCTTTGTGTCGCTCTCGATTTCGACCAGGCCATCCCGGGCCATACGCGACGTCATGACACTGATCGTCGCTCGGGTGACGCCGGTCTTATCGGCTAAAACCGACGGGGCAATGCCGTCCGGGTTTTGGTGCAGCACGATGAGGACACGCAGCTTTCCTTCAGAAATCTGGTATTCCCGCTCAATGACATCGCCAATGTTGGCCCGGATTTCCTCAGACGCCTGGATAATGCGCAGCATGGCCAGGACGGATAAGGGATCGATTTCCGGAATCAGCTTGGCATGTTCTGCCAATTCTTCCTGCGTAGGAAATACTTCCATTTTCATGATTTTTCCCTCCTTATTAGTTAGCTAACTAATCATATTGTATAACGAAAGGGAAAAAAATTCAATACAAAAAAGGGATTGTGCAAAAAACAATTGCTTGTCCTCTACACAATCCCTTGTAGCATAGACCCGGATTTGAACCGGGGCTTCCTCTTTCAAGGCTTGCTCCCTCTACAATATCCATGCTTTTCACTTATTATATACCTGTTTCGGCACGGCTTCAATACGAACGGAACCGTCACAAGGATTTTTTGATTTCTTCCAAGAGCGTGGCGACGAGCTGGTCTTCCGGCACGGTACGCAACACTTCACCGTGGGAAAAGACGATACCTTTGCCATTGCCGCCGGCAATACCGAAATCAGCTTCCCGTGCTTCTCCGGGACCGTTGACGACGCAGCCCATGACGGCTACGTGGAGTGGCTTTTGAATGTCCTTGAGTGCCTCTTCTACCTGTTTGGCCAGGTTGATGAGCTGGACCTGCGTGCGGCCGCACGTAGGACAGCTGACCAGAGTCGGACCAAACTCACGTAAGCCTAGGGAACTGAGAATAGTCTGGCCGGCTTTGATTTCTTCTGCCGGATCATCTGTCAGGGAAACGCGGATCGTATCGCCAATGCCTTCATACAAGAGCGTGCCAATGCCGATGGCCGATTTGATACTGCCTTCGCGGATCAGGCCGGCTTCCGTAACGCCTAAGTGCAATGCGTACGGTACCTGTTCTGCCAGGCGTTCATATGCCTCGATCATGAGCGGCACCTGCGATGACTTCAGGGAAATGACCATATTCGGGTAGTCCATCCGTTCCAGGATACGGATATGCCGCAAAGCCCCTTCTACCATGCCATCTGCCGTCGGATGACCGCCGTACGCAGCCAGGATATCGGCTGGTAAGGAGCCACTGTTGATACCGATACGGATGGGAATATGTTTGGGCCGTACCTTGTCGACGACTTGGACGACCTTGTCGTCACCACCGATATTGCCCGGATTGATACGCAAAGCCTGGACACCGCTATCGACGGATGCCAAAGCCAGGCGGTAGTCAAAATGTATATCTGCCACGATGGGCACAGGCGACGCAGCGACGACGTCTTTCAGCCCTTTGGCAGCAGCCATGTCCGGGACGGCAAAGCGGATGATTTCCGCGCCAAAGCCGGCCAAACGCTGGGCATCGGCAATGGCCCTGGCCGTATCGGCCGGGCTCACTGTAGACATGGTCTGCACCGAAATAGGAGCCGTACCACCAATGGTAACGTTGCCAACCTGAACGGGCAGTGTGTTTCTGCGTTTGATCATAATTACAAAACCTCAAATTTAGAATAAACGGTTAAAGTCCTGTACCATAGCAAAGAGGAACAATAAGCCCAGGAGGACCATACCGACAATCTGGATATAATAGAGCGCCTTTTGGGGCATTCTATGTCCTGTCACAGCTTCAATGAGCAATAAGATAATATAGCCGCCATCAAGCATAGGAATAGGCAGGAGGTTTAAGATACCCAGGTTGATACTGAGGAAGGCCGTGAAGAGCAAGAGGTTGATAAAGCCTACGGATGCAATCTGGCCTGCCAGCTGGGCTACGCCAATAGGTCCGGCCAAATCAGCCTTTTCCGTGCCGACAATCATGCCATACATGCCCGTAATCATGAGCTTACATATTTCGCCTGTCCGCACGACAGCTAAATAAGCAGAATCAAAGAAGCTGTGCGTTTCCTTCGTAATGACCGGTACGACACCGATGACAGAATGACGCGACTGGTTATCATACTTCGGAACCATGTCGAGATCGAGTTCCTTGCCATCCCGGTTTACGACGACAGTAACGACGCTGCGGCTATGTTCTGCTACAGCCTTAGAAATATCGGACCATTCATGAATCGGTGTACCGCCAATAGAAACAATGCGGTCGCCGTCTTTCATGCCACTGTTGGCAGCAGCGGAATTATCTACGATAGAACCGACAACCGGTTCTGTAGACACGGTCGTACTGCCGACAGTAAACATGACGCCCCAAATGAGGAAAATGGCCAGAATAAAGTTCATGGCCGCACCGGCAGCAATAACGATGAGCCGGTAGCGTACCTTTTTCTTCAAAAACGACCTTTCATTCATTTCTTCCTGCTCGCTCATCCCCTGAATACGGTTGAAGCCGCCTAAGGGAATAGCCCGCAAGGAATACAAGGTGGATCCATATTGAATACTATAGATTTTGGGTCCGAAGCCGATAGCAAACTCATCGACTTGCATGCCGGACAATTTAGCCGTAAAGAAATGCCCAAATTCATGGACAAAAACGATCAAACTAAAAACAAAAATCGTTGCTGCTATTGTGATACCCAATATACAAACACCTTTCCTGCCGCGTTATGCAATCAAAAGCAGATATGCATAGACAGCCGGTGCGGCAAAAAGCAGGCTGTCAAAACGGTCGAGAATACCGCCGTGACCGGGAATGATGTTGCCCGAATCCTTGGCGCCGCACGCCCGTTTCAGGATCGATTCAATTAAGTCCCCCAGCGGTGCCATAATGGCGATAATCAGGCCAATGGCCAGCGCGTGGAGCAAAGAAAACTTAAAAATCGCAGAGAAAATCAATGCCGTAACGATGGTACCAATAAAACCACCGAGGGCGCCTTCCTGTGTCTTGCCCGGGCTGATTTCAGGACAAAGCTTGTTCTTGCCCATAAACTTGCCCACAGCAAAGGCGAAGGTATCGCTGGCCCAGGTAGAAAAGACCAGGAGAAAGACGAAAAAGCGTGACGGTTCCAGCATAACGTGCTGGAAAAGCGGTGTCAAATAGGAACCGAGCATACCGTTACGCAGGGCCAGCATGGCGAGGAAACCGCCGCCAATATACAAGAGCCCATATAAAGAGCAGGCACTGTCCGTAACGGAAACCTTTTTGTGCAGGATGACCGTACGCAGTAAAATCCAGCTCATCATGATAACGCATAAGAGAAAGAGGAGCTTCATACCGGCAAACCACCAGGCACTGAAGAGGCAAATGAGCCAGACATAGCCGGCATATTCCGTCAGGTTGGCCTTTTTGGCTGCCAAAAGGCGTACGTATTCATACCAGCCCAAGAGGGCCAGGAGCGTCATCATAAGGAAGAACAGCCAGTTTCCTTCGTAAATAATAAAGATCGTCAGGCCACCGCCGACGATACCTGTAATGATTCGTTTAGCCAACATAGTGCGTTTACCTGCCTTATTTTAACCCGCCAAAGCGGCGTTCCCGCCCCTGGAAGGACAGAATAGCCTCGATGAGCGTCTCTTTAGTAAAGTCAGGCCAGCAGAGATCGGTATACCAGAATTCCGCATAGGCAAGCTGCCAAAGCAGGAAATTGCTGACCCGTTTATCCGAGCCAGGACGGATCAGGAGATCTACGTCATTTTCCGGTGCCGTATAAAGGTACGAAGCCAGCGTATCTTCCTGAATGTCTTCAGGCTGCAACGTGCCGGCCTGCACGTCTTCTGCCAGCCGTCGTGCTGCCCGGGTCAGTTCCATACGGCCGCCGTAATTGACAGCCACGTTGAGAACCAGACCGGTATTGTTTTTCATCTTATCTTCTGCTGCAGCAAAGGATTTTTGCAAAATCGGATGGAGGCGGCTCAAATCACCGAGGAAATGAAGCCGTACATTATGTTCATCCAGTTCGAGCAGATTCTTACTCAGGTATTCATTCATCAATTTCATGATGTACGTCACTTCTGTTTCCGGGCGCTTCCAGTTTTCTGTGGAAAACGCATACACCGAAAGGACTTGAATACCCAGCTCCCCTGCAGCGACGACAATCCGTTTCAGCGTATCGGCGCCGTCGTGATGGCCATACGTACGCGGCTTGCCCTGGCGTTTGGCCCAGCGGCCGTTGCCGTCCATAATGATCGCTACGTGACGGGGAATATTGTCAGGGTCCAGCATTTCTGCTGTTACTTCACTATCAGTACTAGGCGTAACAGCGTCCTGGCCGGACGGCCTTTTTTTCAAAAACGTATCAAACATGAATTATTCTCCGTGCGACAAGGCGTCACTGACGCTGTCACTTTTTTTCAAACTGTAATTGACGAGAAGCACTACAGAGCCATCAGCCGCCACAGTTGCCCTGATGACGTAAATTGCTGCTTCATCACAGGCAAAAAAACGGCTGCGTGACACAGTCTGTGTCACGCTGTAGGCCATTTTGTTTGCTTCTAATACAGATTTGGCATACCCTAAGGGCATGCCAATGAGACTCCGTATATCCATCATACTTCCATAACTTCTTTGGTCTTCTTATCCTTCAGAGCATCAATGTCTTTGATCTTCTGATCCGTCATTTTCTGGATCTTGGTCTGTGTTTCTTTATTTTCATCTTCCGTAATTTCCTTTTTCTTTTCCATCTTCTTCAACGCATCGTTGGCATCGCGACGGATGTTACGGATAACGACTTTGGCTTCTTCTGCATGCTTGCTGACCATTTTGCTCAGGTCTTTGCGGCGTTCTTCTGTAAGCTGCGGAATTTCCAGGCGGATAATAGTGCCATCGTTGTTCGGGTTGAGGCCCAAATCCGATTTGAGGATTGCTTTTTCGATTTCTTTCAACATGCTGCGGTCCCACGGTGCGATCGTAATGAGGCGCGGTTCCGGTGCGGAAACGTTAGCTACCTGATTGACCGGTGTCGGCGTACCATAGTAATCTACGGAAACACGGTCGAGGAGGCTCGTGCTGGCACGGCCTGTGCGGATAGAAGCAAGATCACGTTTCAGTGCTTCTATACATTTGTTCATCTTTTCTTCATGCTCTGCTGTCAGCGTTTGTACGTCCATAAAAGATCACTTCCTTTAAAGTATTTATAATGTATACGTATATGATACAGCTTTTAGCCTTCTTTGTCGACCAGCGTGCCGATTTCTTTTCCCGTGCAAGCGGCGATAATACTGCCTTCTGCATCAATATTGAAGACGACGATAGGGATATTGTTATTCATGCACAGCGTCGTAGCCGTGTTATCCATGACACCAAGCTGTTTCTGGATTACATCGAGGTACGAAAGGTGCGTATACATCTTAGCGTCCGGATTTACCTTCGGATCACTGTCATAGACGCCATCTACGCCGTTTTTCGCCATTAAGATGGCATTTGCATCGATTTCAGCAGCGCGCAAGGCAGCTGTCGTATCTGTAGAGAAATAGGGATTGCCCGTACCGGCACCAAAAATGACGACGCGGCCTTTTTCCATATGGCGAATGGCACGACGACGGATGTATGGTTCTGCTACCTGTTGCATGTTAATAGCTGTCTGTACACGCGTAACGACACCATTCTTTTCAATGGCACTTTGTAAGGCTAAGGCGTTCATGACCGTAGCCAGCATGCCCATATAGTCGGCCGATACGCGGTCCATACCTTGGGCGTTGTCCGAAAGACCGCGCCAGATATTGCCGCCGCCTACGACGATGGCCAGCTGAATGCCGGTATTTGCTACTTCTACTACCTGTTTGGCAATGGCATCAACCGTAGCCGGATCAATACCATAGCCCTGTTTGCCTGCCAGGGCTTCACCACTTAATTTCAAAACGACGCGCTTAAAATTTCTATCCATCATGGCCTCCTGTTAGAAAATAAGAGAACACAAAAAAGCAAGTGTTCTCTTATGGGAATCGTATTTAGCTTATTTAGCCTGTGCCATTACTTCAGAAACAAAGTCATCGTTGCGTTTCTGTAAACCTTCGCCGAGTTCATAACGGGTATAACGGCGGATATCGATTTTTTCACCGATCTTAGCAATGTGTTCGTTGATAACCTGGGAAATCGTCTTGTCGCCATCTTTGATGAATTCCTGGTCGAGGAGGCAGTTTTCTTTGTAGAATTTTTCGATACGGCCAACGATCATCTTTTCAACGATCTTTTCCGGTTTGCCTTCGTTCAGAGCCTGCTGACGGAGAACTTCTTTTTCGTGTTCGAGAACTTCTTCAGGAACTTCTTCTCTCTTCAGATAAGCCGGTTTAGCAGCAGCGATCTGCATAGCAATATCTTTGCAGAGGTTTTTGAAGTCGTCTGTCTGAGCAACGAAGTCTGTTTCGCAGTTTACTTCTACGAGTACGCCAATACGGCCGTTGCCATGGATATAAGAATATACGAGACCTTCAGCAGCGATACGGGATGCTTTTTTTGCAGCGGCAGCGAGGCCCTTTTCACGCAAGTAGTCTACTGCTTTGTCCATATCACCGTCGACGGCAGCCAGTGCTTTTTTGCAATCCATCATGCCAGCGCCAGTTTTTGTTCTCAAATCTTTTACCATGCTTGCTGTAATAGCCATTACAAATTCCTCCTAAAATTAACTGTATTATACAATAAAGTTTTTAATAGCCTGTTTCATTGAGCCCGCCTGTACGGGCCTATAGTCTAATAAAGGTAAGGAATGAGTGACACTCCTTACCTTTACGCTTATCATTTAATTCTCAAGGAGCTGCAGATTATTCAGCTGCTGCTTCCGTAGCTTCTTCAGCCGGTGCAGCTTCTTCAGTCTGTTCGCCCTGGTTGCCTTCGAGAACAGCGTCAGCAATTTTGCCTGTCAGGAGCTTAACGGCGCGGATAGCGTCATCGTTAGCCGGGATCGGGTAGTCGATAACATCGGGATCGCAGTTGGTATCAACCGTAGCGATGATGGGGATGTTCAGTTTGCGAGCTTCTTTAACAGCAATTTCTTCCTTCTTCGGATCGATGATGAAGAGAGCATCCGGGAGCTTCTTCATGTCTTTGATACCGCCGAGGTATTTCTGAAGTTTTTCCATTTCGTGTTTGAGAAGGGTTACTTCCTTCTTCGGCAACAATTCGAATGTGCCGTCTTCAGCCTGTTTTTCCAAAGCTTTCAGGCGTTTTACACGTTTTTCAATGGTCTGGAAGTTGGTGAGCATGCCGCCGAGCCAACGTTCGTTTACGAAGTACTGGTTGCAACGTTCAGCTTCGCTCTTAATGGATTCCTGAGCCTGTTTCTTCGTGCCTACGAAGAGGATTTTGCCGCCTTCAGCAGCGAGATCGCGGGCGAAGTTATACGCTTCGTCAACTTTCTTAACCGTCTTCTGCAGGTCGATGATGTAGATGCCGTTACGTTCCGTGAAGATGAAACGAGCCATCTTAGGGTTCCAACGACGGGTCTGGTGACCGAAATGTACGCCTGCTTCCAATAATTGTTTCATAGATACTACTGCCATAATTGTAATTCCTCCTGTTTTTTGGACCTCCGCCCGGTCATCACTTGCTAAAACCGCGCAAACGGCACAGCTGCAAGCTCGACGGTGCGTGTGTAATTTAAACCTTTAACATTATAGCATAAGAGCAATTGACAGACAAGGCCTTTTTTCTCTTTCTTTCCAGTGAGGCAAACATATGCCTCAAAGCAGCTCATAGCTCGCGGGCATATCTATGTAGAGAAAGAAAAAATAGAAGCTTTTATGGATTAATAATTGCATTTATGTTATGATAAAAGTAATTTTAAGGAACAGTTTAAAGTAACTGTATGTACGGGCGGCCCTTGTGACCGGTCTGCATCAAGAGGAGGAATTCGTATGTATGAATATTTAGACAAACTCCAGCCGGTCATCCTGGCTGGCGGGGAAGACTCCGGCGTCGGCTATAACGGCAAAGCCCTCGTCGAATTCGAAGGCGGTACGCTGCTTGAAACGATTCACACGATTTTGAACTTTACCTTCGATAAATCGCCAATCGTCGTAACTGATGACAAGAAACAGCTCAGCGCCTTGCCGGCAGCTAAGGATATGTTTATCGTAGAAGAAGCCTATAAGGGAGCCCAGACACTCGGTGCTGTAGCTACAGCCTTCCAGTATACCGATGCGGAAAACATCTTCGTTATCGGCGTTAACATGCCTTTTATTTCCATTCCTATGATCAACAAGATGGCCTACCATATCCAAATGGCTGACGTCGTCGTACCGGTACAGGATGGAACAGACATCTGTCTCCACGCCGTCTATAACCGCCGCGTTTTACCGCTCATGCGTGAAAAGATTGATGAAGGAGAACATCTCCTCCACTCGTTCTTCCCACAGATTGACCTGGTTCAAGTCGCCGTCCGTAAGGATAAGGAAGAAGACGCTATTTTCTTCAACGTCCACTCTACAGACGATTTAAAAGCTGCCGAAGAAAAATACGAAGAACTGCGCCGCAAGGAACCGGAAGTATTCGTTCCCGTTGCCGAAGCAGCCAAATAACAACCCGCTCGCACATATAAGAGGTCCTGTCCAAACAGGGCCTCTTTTTTTCTGCGCTCCTCTCTATAAACCTATAATAATGGACAGTGACCAGGGCCGTCCCCCATGATTCACAGATAAGCCTCTCAGGGACAGCCCGCATCAGGCTGCGCAGAGGTTCGCCCTTCCAGCACGTTGGGACACTATCCCGTTCCATCGCTAAGTGGCGTCGACAGTCGTCAATATATCAGATATGAGCCATGACGAAAAAAGGACGGGCTCTGATGGGAATCTGATTTCATTATTTTATGTTGTATAATCTAATTTTTCAATCGATAATATACTATTTTAATTGGATTATTCGTCATTTCTCACGTACAATGGACGTGTACAAAGGAGGTATCACTTATGGCAAAGACTTTGATCATCTATTACTCCCGGGCCGGGGAAAATTACGTAAACGGCCAAATCGTTTCCTTACCTGTAGGCCAGACGGCAAAGGCGGTCACGTATCTCGAGGAAGCTACAGGCGCAGATGTCTTCCCGCTGGAACCGTTGCGTGCCTATAGCAAGGATTACACGGCGTGTACACAAGAGGCCCTGGCGGAAGAAAAGGCCCAGGCTCGTCCTGGCCTTACGAAAATGCTCACGGACGTGACGCCCTATGGCCGGATCATCGTCGCCGGTCCCTGCTGGTGGGGAACCTTTCCGATGTTCATCTTTACACAGCTTGAAGCACTGGATCTTTCCGGCAAGGACGTGTATGTCCTAATGACCCACGAAGGCTCCGGCCTGGGCCACGTCATGCGGGACTTGCAACAATCCTGCCCTGGCGCAAGCGTCGTCGATGGTCTGGCAGTCCATGGCGCAGACGTAGAACAGGAAAAAGGACGGATTCAGGCCTGGGGCAAGGAAATCAGTGACTCATAGCGCCATCTCAGCAGGGAAAATCCGGTCTGGCAGCGTATAGGGAGCGCAGGAGGGACAGGAATTGGTGGATGCTTTCCCGGTGGTCCTCCTTGTGCGTACAGACGACGCAGGGGATGGTCTCCTCGCAGGCAAAGGGCGTCCAGGCAAAGGCACCTGTGTGATCGTTGAGAAAGCCCGGTGAGAGGACGATGCCCCGTTTGGCAGCGACGTAGGTAAGGGACATGTCGTGGCTTTCGCTGTTGAAATAATGTCAGTTTGTCTCGGCGATGACCCGGCGCTGGACGATGCGCAGCGGCTCCTGGGACGGGCCGCCCACCATGAGGGTGTGGCTATTCAGGTCTTCTGTATGGATGATATCCTTTTGAGCCAACGGGTCATCGGTCCGTGTGACGAGATAGATTCTGCTATCGAACAAAGGATGGAGCTCAATATCCGGCACATGGCGCACGTCGCCCTGAAAGGCAAAGCACATATCGTACTCCCCCTTGAGGAAGGCGTCGAGGCCGTGGTGCCAGTCAAACCCCGGCGTCACAGACAGCCCCGGCTGTTCTGCCTCAAAGCGCGCAATGGCATCGGGCAGGAAATAGATGGCCGAGCGGATGGGCACGACGATGCGGATATTTTCCTGGTATTGGCTGGCAAAATTTTGGCCCTGTTCGATAGCCATGGATAGCTCTGTCATGATATTTCTAAGCGTCGTCACGAACTGCTCCCCAGCCGGCGTGAGCGTAGCGCCCCGGCCGGAGCGGTCGAAAATGCGAAAGCCGATTTCCCCCTCGACGAGTTTGATCTGATACGTCAGAGTCGGCTGGGAAATGTAAAGGTTTTCGGCAGCTCTGTTAAAATTTTCCGTCTGGGCCAGCTCAATAATATACGCCATTTGCCGTGTATTCATAGTGCTTCACCTCACTGCTTTATTATATGTGCTCATTGTAGCTTGGATGAGCATACTTGACAAGCTATATTGGTCCTGAGAGAGCGGACCTAAAAAAGGAGAAAAAGAAAATGGAATATGTAAAATTTGGCAATACTGGTATGGATGTGTCCCGTATTTGTCTCGGTATGATGAGCTTTGGCAAGCCAGGCAAGGAAAACGGGGTCTTCCCGTGGGCCCTTGACTATGAAGCAGGGAAACCGATCTTCCGCCGGGCTATCGAGCTGGGCATCAATTACTTTGATACGGCTAACGTCTACCAAATGGGTTCAAGTGAAGAAAACACGGGCCGCTATATCCGGGAGTTCGGTCTCGACCGCGATGAAATTGTCGTCGCTACGAAGGTTAACTTCGACATGCGTCCCGGTCATCCCAACGGCGGCGGCCTGTCGCGGAAGAATATCATGGCCGAAATCGACCACAGCCTGGAACGCTTAGGTCTCGATTACGTTGATATCT
This sequence comes from Caecibacter sp. AF58-12pH5A, assembly GCF_027681725.1. Lineage (NCBI taxonomy): Bacteria > Bacillati > Bacillota > Negativicutes > Veillonellales > Veillonellaceae > Caecibacter > Caecibacter sp. AF58-12pH5A. The sequence goes on from NZ_JAQDBC010000029.1 coordinate 34,525, forward strand.
ATCAGATTCACCGCCTCGACCCGAACACGCCCATGGAAGAAATCATGGAAGCCCTCCATGACGTCGTCAAAAGCGGCAAGGCCCGCTACATCGGCGCGTCAACCATCTTCGCCTGGCAGCTCGAACGGCTTCAGAATATAGCCGAAGTCCACAATTGGACGAAATTTGCGTCGCTTCAGCCGCAGTATAATCTCATCTACCGCGAGGAAGAACGGGAAATCCTGCCCCTGTGCCAGGACCGGAAGCTAGCCGTCGTGCCCTGGAGTCCCCTGGCTGCCGGCCGCTGTGCCCATCCCTGGGGCACCGTCACGAGCCGGACGAAGATCGACGAAGTCTCGCCTATGGTCTGGGGCGCGACGGATGCGCAGGATAAGGTCGTCGTCGACAACCTGGAACGCGTAGCCAAGGCCCACGGCCGCTCCATGGCCCAGGAATCCCTGGCGTGGATGCTCTCTAAGCCCTGCATCACAGCGCCCATCGTCGGCTGTACCAGCGTCGCCCACATCGAAGAAGCGGTCAGCGCCTTGGATATCAGGCTCGACGCAGACGAAATCGCCTCTCTCGAAGCGCCTTATATGCCACACGTAAAGACCGGACTGTACTAGGAGGAAATGCTATGAACGTATTATTCTTAAACGGCAGCAGCCACGTCCATGGCACGACCATGCGGGCTATTGAGGAAATGATCCGTATCTTTGACGCCGAAGGTGTGGAAACGGAAGTCTTCCAGACTGGCGCCCAGCCTTTGCGGGATTGTCTCCAGTGCGGCTATTGCCAGACCCATGACGGCTGCGTCATCAAAGACGACGGCGTCAACGAGTTCGTAGAAAAGGCGAAAACTGCCGACGCCTTCATCTTTGCATCGCCTGTCTATTTCGCCCATCCCAGCGGCCGTATCTACTCTTTCATGGACCGCGCCTTCTTCAGCCGCTTCCCCAAGGACTACGAGCCGTTCCGCTTCAAACCCGCCGCAGCTATTGCCGTTGGGCGCCGGGGCGGCACGACGGCGGCGCTCGATGGGCTGAACAAGTATTTTGGCCTGACTGCCATGCCCGTCGTCGGTTCGACCTATTGGAATATGGTCCACGGCTACGACGCCGCCGATGCGCCACAGGACCAGGAAGGCCTCCAGACCATGCGCAACCTGGCCCGCAACATGATCTGGCTCGTCCGGGCCATCGAAGCCGGGAAAAAAGCCGGTATCCCCTATCCGCAGGAAGAAACAGGCATCTTCACGAACTTCGTACGGCGGGACATATGATGAGCCGGCCTTGTGGTATAGTTCTGTAACAAAAAAGGGGCTGTGAAATAACGCCCCTATAAAAACGAATGAGGATCACTGGCTCGA